>JAWWDH010000043.1:0-13888 GCA_033720015.1 Pseudomonas sp. | reverse complement strand
TGACGCGAACTTTGACGTTGTAGTCGACCACTCGTTTGACAGCTACAAGAACCTTCATGGATTCCTCGTTACTCTCCGGTGAATAAGAATGTCGCCAGAAGCGAACATGGCGGGAACTGCAGACCGGCCGGAACCGGGAGTCGACCAATAACGGCAGACACAAAACCGCTCGTATCTTGAACGCACGACCTAGGCTGGTCAATACAACGAAGCGGCCAATCGCAAGCGATGTAGTAAGATTCTAACAACCCTACAGAAAATTCAAACAAACGTTTGTATTGGACCACTGGAAGGCTGCGGATATAATGCGCCAGCATCGCTCACGGAACGAGCTCGATCGCCAAATAAAATTAGAGAGCCTTGAGTAGGAGATAGCCTGTGGAACGCGAGTTTATGGAATTCGACGTCGTCATCGTCGGCGCCGGCCCTGCGGGTTTGTCCGCCGCCTGCCGACTGAAGCAGAAAGCAGCCGAAGCCGGCAAAGAAATTAGCGTCTGCGTGGTCGAAAAAGGCTCCGAAGTCGGCGCGCACATTCTTTCCGGTGCCGTATTTGAGCCCCGCGCCCTGAATGAGCTGTTCCCCGACTGGAAAGAGCTTGGCGCGCCGCTGAACACCCCAGTCAAGCGCGATGACATCTATGTACTGACCGGTGCAGACAAATCCACTCGTGTGCCTGACCTGTTTGTGCCCAAGACCATGCACAACCATGGCAACTACATCATCTCCCTCGGCAACCTGTGCCGCTGGTTGGCTCAGCAAGCGGAAAACCTCGGCGTAGAAATCTACCCAGGCTTCGCCGCTCAGGAAGCACTGATCAATGAAGATGGGGCTGTCTACGGCATTCTGACCGGCGACCTCGGTGTTGACCGTGAAGGCAGCCCGAAAGAGGGTTACTACACCCCGGGCATGGAACTGCGCGCCAAGTACACCTTGTTCGCCGAAGGCTGCCGTGGCCACATCGGCAAGCAGCTGATCAAAAAATTCAACCTCGACTCCGAAGCCGATGCCCAGCATTACGGTATCGGCATCAAGGAAATCTGGGACATCGACCCGTCCAAACACGAGCAAGGCCTGGTGGTCCATACCGCTGGCTGGCCACTGGACATCGTTGGCACCGAGAACACCGGCGGCTCCTTCCTTTACCACCTGGAAAACAACCAGGTAGTCGTGGGCCTGATCGTTGACCTGTCGTACAGCAACCCGCACCTGTCGCCATTCGATGAATTCCAGCGTTACAAGCACCACCCGGTGGTTGCTCAGTACCTGGAAGGCGGCAAGCGTGTGGCATACGGCGCTCGCGCCATCGCCAAGGGCGGTCTCAACTCGCTGCCGAAGATGGTCTTCAACGGTGGCGCGCTGATCGGTTGCGACCTCGGCACCCTGAACTTCGCCAAGATCAAGGGCAGCCACACCGCCATGAAGTCCGGCATGCTGGCCGCTGACGCGGTAGCGGACGCGCTGTTTGCAGGCAAGGAAGGCGGCGACCAATTGACCGGTTACGTCGATGCATTCAAAGCCAGCTGGCTGTATGACGAGCTGTTCCGCAGCCGTAACTTCGGCCCGGCGCTGCACAAGTTCGGCCCATTGGTCGGCGGCGGCTTCAACTGGCTGGATCAGAACATCTTTGGCGGCAAGATTCCTTTCACCCTGCACGACACCAAGCCAGACTACGCCTGCCTGAAGCTTGCAGCAGACGCGCCGAAGATCAGCTACCCGAAACCCGACGGCAAGCTCAGCTTCGATAAGCTCAGCTCGGTATTCCTCTCCAACACCAACCATGAAGAGGAACAACCCTGCCACCTGAAGCTCGCCGACTCGAGCATTCCGCTGGGCAAGAACCTGCCGATGTACGACGAACCGGCGCAGCGCTACTGCCCGGCCGGGGTATATGAAATCGTCACGCAGGAAGACGGCGAGAAGAAGTTCCAGATCAACGCGCAGAATTGCGTGCACTGCAAAACCTGTGACATCAAGGACCCTGCCCAGAACATCAACTGGGTGGCCCCTGAAGGCACAGGCGGGCCTAACTACCCCAACATGTAAGACACTAAAAAGGCTCCCTCGGGAGCCTTTTTATTTGGGTTTGAAATCAACCTAACGGTCAGTCTGGCTGTGGACCAATCGGGAAAAACTCACCACTGCTCCACACCCCCAGCCATGCCCTACCCTCAATTTCCCGCACAACCGCCAACTCGACCAACTGGTAGAACACATTACGGTGCACCAGCGCTTCAAGATTGGTCCGCACATGCAGGTATGGCGACGGCTCTTGAGTGTTCGTGTCTAACTCGACCCGCAGCGGATGCTCAGCACCTGCCACCACCTCATCCTCGACATTGGTGACAAAGCGCAGCACCTGCGCTTCACCCTCACCCTCTGCCTGCAGACTGACCGCGACAAAGGGGGCGTCATCAACCTGAATACCAACCATCTCGACCGGCGTCACCAACACATATTTATCGCCGTCGCGGCGAATAATGGTGGAGAACAATTTAACCATCGGCTTGCGGCCAATCGGCGTACCCATGTAATACCAGGTGCCATCACGGGCGATACGCATGTCGATATCGCCGCAGAAATCCGGGTTCCACAGATGCACTGGCGGCAAACCTTTGCCCTCAGCTTTGGGTATCTGTGCCAGCAAATTGCCGGCCTTGTCTGTGTCAGTCATCAGCCTTCCTCAATGCCCCAAACCCAACAAGCGCCGCGCATAGTCCTGCAGCGCCGGCCCGATCATGTCTTCTGGCTTGGCATCATAAAGTGTCATAAAGCCACCGCGGCTACGAATACGTGCAGTATCGACCAAATAACGCGTATTGGTTTCAATCAGCATCAACTGGATCACCCCGCGATCGGTACCCAAACGGTCCAGCGCCTCCTGATCTTCCCACTCTTCGACAGTGCCAATGCGGTCATCGGCGAAGGCGAAGCGGCTATACAGCAGATAGTGGGCTCCAGCTGCGCGCGCCTCAGCCAGCGATTCTTCAAGGCCTAGCGGCGACTTGGCACGGCGGACCATGGGGAAATACTCAACGAAACCCTTATAGGCTTCTTCCGCCACCACATTGGGCCGTGGATAGGCGCCGCCTGGCGGTACGAAATGCCCTTGAGCGATATAAATGAAGGAGTCCGCCTGTAAGCGCCAGGGGCTGGCACGGCGGGTCTGGCTATGGTCGAGCACACCGACATCGCGCAGTTGATAAATCGCGCCATCGGCTATATCGCTGACTTTCATGCAACCGCTCAGCAGCAACACACCCACAAACAACAACAGGCTACGCATCACACTTCTCCTGCAGCCGGCGACGGAAAACCGGCAGATAGGGCCTAGATGCAGGTTTCACGCCAGACGCAGCTCTTAAAGGCCGCGCTGCCACTCCTGACGCAAATGCGCTTGCTGCGGCTGCTCAATGGCCTGACGCACCTGCGCCAGCAAGCGCTGCTTATCGGCACCGAGCGTACCTTTGAGCACTAGGTAGTTGGACGCATGATCGCTACGAAACACCGTATCGTGCAGCTCTAACCCTTGCAGCAGACGCTCCACCTCAACAAATAGCTGCTGCTGATTCAACGCCTGGAAATCGGCAAAGTTTTGCCGAAAGCGCGCCTCGCCCTGGGGAAAGCTCACCACCAGGGTCGACAGAAATTCAGGCTGAGACTCGTTCATCAGGCGGGCCGAATTATCCGCATGCTGCTCACTCAACACTGTGCCGCCCAAACCATTGAGGATCATCACCGAACGGGTGATACCGGCCTGGCCGAGCTTGTCCAAAGCGCTCAGGCTGGATTCGAAGGTCTCCCCCTTGTTGACCCGCGCCAGCACCTCGTCATCCCCCGACTCGCAGCCAACATAGGCCATACCCAGCCCGGCATCGGCGAGCTCCTTGAGCTCATCCACCGACTTTTTACGCAGGTTGCGCGGCAGGCAATAGCTGGACACCCGCGAGACCTCGGGCATGTGCTCACGAATAGCACTGAGGATGGTCAGCAAACGCCGCGTCGGCATGACCAGCGCATCGCCATCAGCCAGAAAGACCCGCTGCACAATCATTTGTTCGCCCGTGCGACGAATCTCCTCAAGCACCTGCGCCTCGTCACGGGCACGGAATTTCTTCTGTTCTTGAGTGTACATTGCGCAGAAGGTGCAATTGTTCCAGGAGCAACCGTTGGTCACCGGCAGGATCAGCGAATGGGCTTCGCTAGGCGGACGGAATACCGGCTCGATGTAGCTGATGGGGAAATCTTGCATATTCTTTACTCAACGCAGACGGCGACTTCAGCCGCCAATAATCTTCATCACAGTCGCACCACCGGAGAATGCGACAGCCTGTTTGTCACTTAACGCCTTGACCAACACGCCCTGCAAGGCCGGCAATGCCTGATGGCGGGGCTTATCGAGCAGGTCACCGACATAGTGGCGATTGCTCGAGGACAGGCAGCCATGCAACCAGCCGGTCGACGATAAACGCAGACGCGAGCAGGTGCGGCAGAACGGCACGCTCTCATTGGCGATCACGCCAAAAAAACCCAACCCGGGAATCTCATAGCGCAGCGCCGTGGCATCCACCGGTGCAGGCGCCTGAGTAAAGGCATAGCGCTCGGCAATCATTGCCAGCAACTCGGGCATCCCAACGAACTGACGCTGGAAGCCGTTACCGTCGCGCGCAAGATGGCCCATGCGCATCAACTCGATAAAGCGCAGCTCGAAGCCATTGGCCAGACAGTAGTCGAGCAACGGCAGCACCTGGTCGAGGTTCTGCCCACGCAACGGCACCATATTGAGCTTGATCTGCAGCCCTGCCGCACGCGCTTGCTGCAGCCCCGCGAGCACTGTCGCCAGGTCGCCACCACGGGCAATGGTGCGAAATGCCGCAGCATCCAGGGTGTCGAGGGAGATATTCAAACGCCGGATACCACACTCCAGCAACAAGGGCAGTTTGCGCCCCAGCAGTTGAGCGTTGCTGGTCAGGCTGATATCGGCCAAACCGAGCTGGCTGACGCCGCGCAAAAAGGCTTCCAGCTTCGGGCTTAGCAGTGGTTCGCCGCCGGTGATGCGCAACCGCTCGATACCGGCCGCTTCAATAAGATAGGCCACGCCACGCAGCATGGCATCGGCCGACAGCTCATCCTGCGCAGCCACCAGACGCTTGCCGTCGGGGACGCAGTAAGTGCAGGCATAGTTGCAGGCGGCGGTCAGGCTGACACGTAAATTGCGAAAGCGTCTGCCCTGGCGGTCAACGATCATGCACGACTCCAGCAAAGGTAGGCGTCGAGTATAAGGTTGCCGTCAGCGCAGCAGATGGTTATCCACCCGCTGAATACCTCAGCTAGCCGGAGTGTCGCCCTCACGCTTGCGCTTGTTGCCCATGCGCACGCCGATGTCCATGAGGAACTGGAAGAAGCCTTCCTGATCTTCCAGCACATTGCTCCAGAACGGCGAGTGATACAGCGCCACAGCGCCGTGCACCAGCGCCCAGGCCGCGCAGTAATGGAAATACGGCGGCACGTCTTCCAGCTTGCCTTCGGCGATACGGCCCTTGATCAACAGAGTCAGTCGCTCGAAGTTGGAGGCGCGAATCTTGTGCAGCTGCTCGACCATCTCCGGCACTTGATTGCCTTTGACCACCTTCTCTTCCAGGCGATCAAACAGCCGATAGCGCTGCGGGTCGCGCATGCGGAATTCAAAGTAGGCGCGCGACAAGGCTTCCTTATCGCGGTCGACGTCAGCCGAGTGCAGCAATTCGTTGAGATCGCGCTCATAGTCGAGCATCAGGCGCAGGTAGATCTCCGCCTTGGATTTGAAATGTTTGTAGATAGTGCCTTTGCCAATACCAACCGTGTCGGCAATCATCTCCACAGTGACGCTGTCTTCGCCCTGATCAAGGAAAAGCTTCAGTGCTGTGTCGAGAATTTCCTGTTCGCGGCGGCGAAACTCACGGACCTTGCGGGGTTCTTTATGCATAAAAGGACTAGAGGGTCAAAAAAACGAAGGCGCGTATTATGCCTAACTAACGGCAAATTGCACGGATCATCCGACCATGTACGCAGTTCATGACGAGTTCCCACAACTTCCCGGCCTACGCTATCTGAACCACGCAGCCGTCTCCCCCTGGCCACAACGGGCCGTCGATGCGGTCAGTCGGTTCGCCAGCGAGAACGCCCGCATCGGTGCCCGCAACTATCCGTCCTGGTTGCAGGTCGAACGCCGCCTGCGTGAGCGTTTTCAGCGCTTACTCAACGCGCCGACCTGCGCCGATATCGCCTTAGTCAAGAACACCTCCGAGGCGTTGTCCTTTGTCGCTTTCGGCCTGGATTGGCGGACGGGCGACCAGGTGGTAATCAGTGACGAGGAGTTCCCCTCTAATCGGATTGTCTGGGAGGCACTTGCGCCCCTTGGCGTCGAGGTGGTGCAGGTCAACCTGCACAACGGCGACGCAGAAGCCGCCTTATTGGCCGCCTGTGGCCCGCGCACGCGATTGATGGCAATCAGCGCGGTGCAATACGCCAGCGGTCTGCGTTTGGATCTACCGCGTCTAGGCCAGGGCTGTAAGGCGCGCGGCGTACTGCTGTGCATCGATGCAATCCAGCAGCTCGGCGCCCTGCCCTTTGACGTGCAAGCCAGCCAATGCGCCTTTGCGATGGCCGACGGTCACAAGTGGCTGCTCGGCCCAGAAGGCCTCGGGGTGTTCTATTGCCGCAGCGACCTGCGCGCGCAGCTGAAACTGCATGAATACGGCTGGCACATGCTCGAACATGCTGGCGACTACCAGCGCCGCGATTGGCAGCCGGCACACAGCGCTCGTCGTTTTGAGTGTGGCAGCCCAAATATGCTCGGTGCCATGGCACTTGAGGCCAGCCTGTCGCTGCTCGAGGATGTGGGCATGCCTCAGGTCGAACAAGCGCTGCAGGCGCGTATGCAATGGTTGATCGACGGCCTGCAAAAATGCGCGGGCATCCGCTTTCACAGCCCACTGGCACAGCCGCAACGCGCTGGCATTCTGAACTTCAGTCTGGATGGCTGGGCACAGCCGGCTTTATTCGAGCGCTTGAAACAGCAACAGGTGATCTGCGCGCAGCGCGGCGCCGGCATTCGCCTGTCACCGCATTTCTACACTACACCGCAAGTAATTGAGGAAACGCTGCAGCTGTTGCAGCAGCTGGCCATTGGTTGAGCGCTCAACAACGCGGCCTGTATTCCAAATACGTTTAAGAATGACGGCAATTGGCCTGGACGATCGCCAATCTTCACCAATACTCATGAGTACTGGTGTGCGGCGTACCCCCCAAGCGTCCCACCAGGCAAGGTACCGTGGACCGCGTATCTTGATTTACTCCTAATGGTCTTAGCCCGGTCTCCCCCCCAGAGCCCGGGTTTTTTTATGGCAGCCATCCTTCGCGCAGTCGCTAGGCGACGTTAACAGCGTCCCTAGGCAATTTTTGCCCTAAACCTGCGGGGGCTAGCTCACACGCGCCAGAGGGAATAGACGCTTGAAGTTAGCCGTGGTCTGCTCAGCCAGCTGCTCGAAGCTGACGCCACGCAGCACCGCCAGGTATTCGGCCACATCACGCACATACTCGGGCAGGTTCGGCTTGCCGCGATGCGGGATCGGAGCCAGGTAAGGCGCATCGGTTTCCACCAGCAAACGATCGACAGGCACTTGTCGCGCCACCTCACGCAACGCCTCGGCATTGCGGAAAGTGACGATACCCGACAAGGAGATGTAGAAGCCGAGATCCAATGCCGCCTTGGCCATTTCCCAGTCTTCGGTAAAACAATGCAGCACACCGGCTTGCGCCAGCGCGGCTTCACGCAGCAGCGTCAGCGTGTCGGCTCGCGCCTCACGGGTATGCACGATTACCGGTTTACCGGTAATACGCGCCGCCTCCAGGTGCAGACGGAAAGACGCCTGCTGCAGCGCAGCGGACTCCGGCTCGTAGTGGTAATCCAGCCCGGTTTCGCCAATAGCCACCACCTGTGGATGATTCAACTCAGCAAGCAGCCAGTCCAGCGCCGGTGTAACACCGGGTTCTAGGTCCAGCGGATGCACACCGACCGAGCAATCAACATCGGCATAGCGCTCAGCCAGGCCTTTGACCGCGACCGCATTGTCGGCACTGACGCCGATACACAGAAAATGACCAACGCCGCGCGCGCGCGCAGCATCCAGCGCCGTATCGAGTGAACCGCCGTGGGCGGTCAAGTCGAGGCGATCAAGGTGACAGTGGGAATCAACGAGCATGGGAAGCAATCACTTGAGAGTCGGTGCCATAAAACAGGCACCGTTGTACGGAAGGGAAGCACTTACATGGTGTGTGTCGGACGATCCGAGGTCAGAGCACCCGCCAGGTAGGTTTCGATCTTGTTGCGCGCGGTGTTGTCGCCATCATTGAACTGCACACCCACACCGGCGGCGCGGTTGCCTTGTGCGCCTTTGGGGGTAATCCAGACCACCTTGCCGGCGACCGGAATTTTTTCCGGCTCATCCATCAAATTGAGCAACATGAACACTTCGTCGCCTAGCTTGTAGCTCTTGTTTGTAGGAATAAACAGGCCGCCGTTCTTGATAAAGGGCATGTAAGCGGCATAAAGCACGGATTTGTCTTTGATTGTCAGCGACAAAATTCCGTTACGCGGGCCCAAGTTAGGAGGCAGACTCATGCGGCATTCCTGATTTTATTCACTTAATGGCCGATTCTAGCCCGGTCCAGGCAAGCTTGCCCACTGCACCAGCAAGGCTTCGAGAAGCAAGACACGGTTCAGGTTCGCCTTGCCAATAACTTTCTGGCGCTGCGCCAGCAGCCAGTCCTGCATGCTCAACACTTTCGGCTGCGGGGTTTTCTCTGCCAGGTACTGCACCACCTTACGCATATCCGCTTGCCCCAGCCCGCTTTCATCACGCGTCAGCTGGTAGCGCAGCATCAACTGTGACCACTGACAGAACCAATCGAACAGCAATTGCAGGGATACCGTATTCCAGCTCTCGGCAAGCTGGCTAGCTGAAATCTGCTGTTTGAGTAGCTTCTTGACGCCATCCACCACCTGGGCACGCTGCGCAATTACGCCTTGCTCATGCATCTTGGCCGCCACCAGCGGTGAGCCAGCCGCGAGGAACAGCAACTCCTGATGTTCTTCGGCAGTACAGCCGGGCAACGCCTGCTGCAACCACGCCAAGCTCATCGCCTCACTCGGCAGCGGGCACGCCTGCTGCACGCAGCGGCTTTTCACCGTAGGCAAAAGACGACTGGGTTGATGGCTGATCAGCAGCAGCACTGTCTGACCGGATGGCTCCTCCAGGCTTTTTAGCAATGCGTTGGCCGCATTGATATTCATCGACTCGGTCGGCTCGACCAGCACCACTTTGCGCCCTGCCAGTTGCGCGGTCTGCACCACAAAACTGACCAGATCACGCACCTGGTCGACCTTGATCGCCTTGTCCGCCTCTTCCGGCTCGAGGATGTAGTTATCCGGATGAGTACCCGCCGCCAATAAATAACAGGACTTGCACTGACCGCAGCCATCCAGACCGGCGGGCTGCTGGCACAGCAAGCGTGCCATCAAGCGCTCAGCCAGTGCGCGCTTACCAATACCCGCCGGGCCATGCAGCAAATACGCATGAGCATGCTGCGTACGCCCAGCTAACTGCTGCCATAGCGCATCCTGCCAAGGGTAGGCATCAGCCACGCTGCAGCTCCAGCAGTTGCGGCAATAGCTTATCCAGAGCCAGCTGTACGTCACACAAGGATTGCGCAGCATCGATAATGCGGTAGCGCTCTGGCTGCTCGGCGGCTCGACGCAGGTAGGTATGACGCACCGCATCAAAGAACTGCCGGCCTTCCTGCTCAAAACGATCCAACCTGCCACGCGCTGCTGCGCGGGCCAGGCCGACCTCAATTGGCAAATCAAATACCAGGGTCAAGTCCGGGCGTAACGACCCTTGTACAAACTCTTCCAGCAAGGCGATACGCGCTTCAGACAGGCCGCGACCACCACCCTGGTATGCGTAGGTGGCATCGGTAAAACGATCACAGAGCACCACACAACCTCGCGCCAGCGCCGGACGAATCACCTGCGCCAGGTGCTGGGCACGCGCGGCAAACACCAATAGCAGCTCGGTATCTGCCGCCATCGGCTCATCACTGGGCGCCAGCAACAGCTCGCGAACGCGCTCGGCGAGCGGCGTGCCACCCGGCTCACGGGTCAGCAACACATCAACACCCTGCTCACGCAAGTGCTCGGCCAGGTAGTCACGATTGGTGCTTTTACCGGCACCCTCTGGGCCTTCCAGGGTGATAAACAAACCGCTCACAGGCTGTCCTTACTGATTATTGGGTGTGGCTGGCGCGGGGCTCGAACGATAGTCCGCACGACGTTTGAGCTGATACTCACGCACGGCTCGATTGTGCTGTTCAAGGCTGTTGGAAAACACATGGCTGCCGTCGCCCCGTGCCACAAAATACAAACTGCTTCCCGCCACTGGGTTCAGCGCGGCATGAATCGCCTCACGACCGACCAGTGCGATGGGCGTCGGCGGCATGCCGTCGATGGTGTAAGTGTTGTAGGCCGTAGGCTGGCGCAGGTCATTGCGGGTAATTCTGCCGTTGTAACGCTCACCCATGCCATAGATCACGGTCGGATCCGTCTGCAGGCGCATACCGATACGCAAGCGGCGGACGAATACGCCAGCAATCTCACCGCGCTCTTGCGGCACACCGGTTTCTTTTTCAATCATCGAGGCCATGATTAAGGCGTCATAAGGCTCTTTGTAAGGCAGGTCCTTGGCACGCTGCTCCCACTCTTCAGCCAACACCTGCTCTAGCCGCACATGCGCCTGTTTGAGCAATTCAAGATCGCTCATGCCGCGGACAAAACTGTAAGTATCCGGAAAGAAGCGCCCTTCCGGATTCAAACCGGGTATACCAAGTGCCTTCATCAACTCGGCATCACTTAGCTCATTCAAGGTCAGATCAAGCCGCGTTTCACGTGCCAATGCGGCGCGTACCTGGCGGAAATTCCAGCCCTCAACCAGTGTCAGGCTGTATTGCAGCACTTCACCGCGTCGCCACAGGCCGAGCAGGTCGACCGCCTTAGAGCCAGGCGTCAGACGGTATTCGCCGCTATGCAGCGGTTGATTACGCAAGTTGAAGCGCCAGTAAAGGCGCAGCCAGAAGGCCTGTTCGAGAACACCATCAGCCTCAAGTCGATTGAGCACGCCACCTGGCGTCGCACCAGCGGGCACGTCAACCAGGTATTCATCGGTAAGTTTCAAGGTCTGGTGCAACGCGGCGTGTTGCTGCCAGGCAGCAAACGCAACCAGCAAGCCAACCAGCAGCACGCCCCCTTCCAGCAGCAGCAAAATTTTGCGTATCACAAATCAGCAGTCCAGTAGATCGCGGGCAATGGCCTGCAGTTTACGGGTGAGCGGCCCGACGGGCCAGCCGTGCGCAAGCAAAGCGCGCACAGGCCAGACACCATAGACACTGTTGCATAGCATCACCTCGTCGGCGGCCAGCAACTCGGCCTGGCTGATATCACGCACCTGACATGTGATACCCAGCGCCGTCGCCCGGGCTAATAACTCCGCACGCATCACGCCGGCAACACCACAACGCGTTAGATCGGCAGTCATCAGTACACCCGCGCTGACCAGTAACAGGTTGCTGTAAACCCCCTCGATCACCCGACCGCTGGTGTCGAGCATCAACCCCTCTGCATGCTCAGTATCATGCCATTCGCTACGCGCCAGCACCTGCTCAAGTCGATTGAGGTGCTTCAAGCCTGCCAGCAAAGGCTGCTCGGCCAGCCGCGTGACACAAGGGAACAGCCGCACGCCCTGCTCGGCATAGGTTGACGGGTAAACGGGTTTAGCGCTGCCTTGTAAAATCAACCGAGGCCGAGCTGGTTGCGGCGCTGCGTAGCCCCGCAACCCCTCCCCCCGGGTAATGATCAGTTTGGCCACGCCCTCACCCAACTGCTGACTGAACGCCGCCAGCTGAGTACGCACAACGGGCAGATCAATCGGGATGTGCAACCGCGCACAACCTTCGCTCAAGCGCGCCAGATGACGATCGAGTAAAGACGGCTCTCCACCACTGATCACGATGGTCTCAAACAGACCATCACCATAAGCCAAGCCACGATCCTTGACGGACAGCAGTTCGGCCGGCTGGCCATCCACCCAGCTCAGCATTAATCAGCGAACCGGCGGAACACCAGCGAACCGTTGGTGCCACCAAACCCAAAGGAGTTGGACAACACCACATCCAACGCCATGGCCTTGGCTTGGTGCGCGACAAAGTCGAGGTCGCAACCTTCGTCTGGGTTATCCAGGTTGATGGTCGGCGGAGCCACCTGATCACGCAGCGCGAGAATGCTGAAGATAGCTTCCACCGCACCGGCAGCGCCAAGCAAATGACCGGTCATGGATTTGGTCGAGCTGACCGCCAGTTTGTAGGCATGCTCGCCAAACACCGACTTCACTGCCGCCACTTCGGCCTTGTCACCCGCCGAGGTCGAGGTGCCGTGGGCATTGATGTACTGCACCTGCTCGGGGTTCAGGCCCGCATCGCGCAGCGCATTGGTCATGCAGCGCGCCGCACCGGCACCGTCTTCCGGTGGCGAGGTCATGTGGTAAGCATCGCCACTCATGCCAAAACCAATCAACTCGGCGTGGATGGTCGCCCCACGCGCCTTGGCATGCTCCAACTCTTCCAGCACCAAGGCACCGGCACCATCGGACAACACAAACCCGTCGCGGTCCTTATCCCACGGACGACTGGCCTTGGTCGGCTCGTCGTTGCGGGTAGACAACGCACGCGCGGCACCAAAGCCGCCCATACCCAGGCCACAGGCAGCCATCTCCGCGCCGCCGGCAACCATTACATCAGCTTCGCCATAAACAATATTGCGCGCCGCCATGCCGATACAGTGCGTACCCGTGGTACAGGCCGTGGCAATGGCGTAGTTCGGCCCCTGTAAGCCCCAGTGGATCGACAGGAAGCCGGAGATCATATTGATGATCGAGCCTGGCACGAAGAACGGCGAAATGCGCCGCGGCCCCAGCTCGTGCAACGATTTACAGTTGTTCTCGATATTGGTCAGGCCGCCGATACCGGAACCCATGGCTACACCAATACGCTCACGGTTGGCATCGGTGACTTCCAGGCCGCTGTTGCGCATCGCCTGGTAACTGGCACCGAGACCGTACTGGATAAATAAATCGAGCTTGCGCGCCTCTTTGGCGGACAAGTACTCCTCGACATTAAAATTCTTTACCGCCCCACCAAAACGTGTGGAGTAAGCGGAAAGGTCCATATGTTCAAGCAGACCGATGCCACTGCGCCCGGCCAAAATGCCCTGCCAGCTACTCGGCACATCGTTACCCAATGGCGACAGCATGCCCATACCGGTAACCACGACGCGTCTACGCGACACAGCAATCTCCTTTTCTAGTTTTCAACGCTTGGAATGCGCTTAAAGAAAAGCCGCACACCTGATGAAGGGAGTGCGGCTTTTCCGAGTCGGAACCGACGATTACGTTTTACGCGTGAGCGGTAACGTAGTCGATCGCTTCCTGAACTGTGGTGATCTTCTCGGCTTGCTCGTCCGGGATTTCGGTCTCGAATTCTTCTTCGAGAGCCATCACCAGCTCAACGGTGTCAAGAGAGTCGGCACCCAGATCTTCAACAAAAGAAGCGCTGTTGGTTACTTCTTCTTCTTTAACGCCCAGCTGCTCGGCAACGATTTTCTTGACGCGCTCTTCGATGGTGCTCATACCTTGTTCTCACTCCTAATGGGACAAATCTTGGCCACTGTATCTGCGGCCAAGTGTATAGAAAGGGTTTTTAGCATTTCAAGCTGAATGCCGGGTGCTCCACGAACACTTCAACG
>JAWWDH010000042.1:0-14103 GCA_033720015.1 Pseudomonas sp. | reverse complement strand
GCGCGCAGGAACGTCGATTGTCCCGAACCTGATGGTCCAATAATCACCACCACTTCGCCGCGAGAAATCGTCGCGCTGACGTTCTTCAAGGCGTGGCAGCCATTGGCATAAATTTTGTTGACGTTGCTGGCAACGATCATGTCTTTGCCGGTGTAGGCCTCAGTCACTGGCGGCTAACCTCTTTTCAATGCGGCGAATAACCCACGACAACAGGGTGGTTAGAATCAGGTACAGGCCCGCTACGGTGATCCACACTTCAAACGTTGCAAAGTTGCCGCTGATGGCTTCGCGGCCGGCTTTGGTCAGGTCGGTAATGGCAATCACCGAGACCAGTGAGGAGTCCTTGATCAGGTTGATCAACTGGCCGGCCATGGGCGGCAGTGTGCGTTTGAATGCTTGCGGCAGAATGACGTGAGTCATCGCCTTGGGATACGACATGCCGAGGGAGCGCGCCGCCTCCATTTGCCCGGGTGAAATCGATTGGATGCCCGAACGCACGATTTCGGCAATGTAAGCGCCGGTAAAGATCGACAGGGCCATGACCCCGGCAGAGAAGCGATCGAGGTTGAGCATGGTGCCGACAAAGAAGTACATGATGAAAATCTGTACCAGCAGCGGCGTTCCGCGAATCAAGCCAATGTAAACAAACGCCAGATTCTGACAGGCCGGATTAGTCGAAATCCGCATCAAGCCAGCGATTAAACCGAGTAGGGTGGCGAAGAACAGCGAGATCACGGAGATCTTCAGCGTTACCCACAAACCATTGAGCAACGGGCCGGCGCGCCAATCAATGCTGCGGGCAACCACATCGCCCTCAAATATGAGGTCGCCTTGGCTCGCTACAGCCCGGTCAAACGCCTTGAATACCTGGGTCTTGCCACCGTCATCCAGGGTGAGGGTGATGGTTTTTTCAGTGACCTCGGTGATGGTGCCATTACCGCTGGCGCGCAGGTCGAGCGGCGCGGTGTTGACTATGTAAGGCAGGACACGAGCCCATTGCCAGCTGTAGTTAATCTGCTTTGAGGCCATGTACAGCGTGCCCATGAGGCCCGCGATAATCAGTACTGATAAGCCGTGCCAAAGCCAGCGTCGGGGGCTGGTCAACAAGGTGACCTCCTGAAAAAGTAAGTTAGCGGTAGTGCGGTAGAGATGAAAGTCAGGCCAGAGGGTGAGTCTGGCCTGATGGTTTTATTGAACCTGATCTAGCCAGGCGTCGCTTTCAAACCATTTCGCGTAGAGGCGATCGTAGGTGTCTTCACCTTTGATCTGGCGCAGGAAGTTGTTCAGCAGGTTGAGCATTTCCGGGTCGCCTTGGGGCACGGCCCAGCCCAGCGGCTCATAGGTGAATGGTTTGTTCAGGTGAACGACTTTGTCTTTGTTTTGCGCGGTGTAGATGGCGTTGAACGGCAAGTCGTAAATGAACGCATCGGCTTTACCGTTGGTGACTTCGAGCACCGCGTCAGACTGGGTTTCAAAGGCCGTAATCTTGGCTTTGCTGAGCATGCGCTTGACCGCTTGGTCACCTGTGGTGCCGAGTTTGGTGGTGATGGTGTACTGCGGGTCGTTAAGGTCTTTGTAGTCCTTGATTTTACCCTTGAGTTTGGGGCTCAACAGAATGCTCTGGCCAATAACGATATAGGGGTCAGAGAAGTTCACGCGCATGTTGCGTTGGGTGTTGATGGTCATGCCCGCGTTGATCATGTTGCACTTGCCTGTCAGCAGTGTGGGGATAATGCCGTCCCACGCCGTGTTGACGGGGACGTATTTAACGCCCATTTGTTTTGCGAGAAGCTTGCCCACGTCGATATCAAAGCCGATAAATTGGCCGTTTTTGCTTTTCATTTCAAAGGGCATGTAACCCGCATCAAAGCAAACTTTCAGCTCGCCGGATTTAACGATTTCATCCAGTACGGGCCCGGCCTGAGCGGTAATGGAAGCGCCTAATAGGCTGGCAGTAACGGCCAAGCCGGTGAAAAGCTTTCGCATGGGGAAGTCCTTATTTTTTGAGCGCATTACTGCGTTCTTATTAGTTGGCATCGATCGTTTCTAGAAAAACGTATTGGTTATAACAGGTTAGGCCTTGAATGAAAAAGTCCAAGGCCACTGCCATCATCGTTCGGCGCGGTGTCGGTGCGACTCCACGGCTTAACCGCGTAGCGAATGCCCAATTCGCCTGGCGACTACCTGCTCAATGCCGCGAAACAGCCGTTGGCGTGTGGCCGCGCCGGTGTTGGGCGCGTTTATCTTCGGACGATACGGCTGAAACCATCGTAGTGCCGGGCAAAAAAATGCCAGTCAGGGTCACTGACTGGCATTGGTCGAGCTTTTTCCAGCGTTGCGGTTTAGTTGCCGTACACCGGGAACTTGGCGCAGACCGCTTTAACCTGCTCGCGGATGCGTGCTTCAACCGCTTCGTCGCCCAGGTTGGCGAGGATCTCGCAGATCCAGCCCGCCAGTGCGCGGCACTCGTCTTCCTTGAAGCCGCGAGTGGTCACGGCTGGGGTGCCGATGCGCAGGCCCGAGGTGACGAACGGCGAACGTGGGTCGTTCGGCACGCTGTTCTTGTTCACGGTGATAAAGGCGCGACCCAGGGCGGCGTCGGCGTCTTTACCGGTGATGTCTTGCTTGATCAGCGAGAGCAGGAACAGGTGGTTCTCGGTACCGCCGGAGACCACGTCGTAACCGTTTTCAATAAACACGCTGGCCATGGCCTGGGCGTTTTTGATCACTTGCTGCTGGTAAGTCTTGAACTCAGGTTGCAGGGCTTCCTTGAAGCACACGGCCTTACCAGCAATCACGTGCTCCAGTGGGCCGCCCTGGCCGCCTGGGAAGACTGCGGAGTTGAATTTCTTCTCCAGCGCTTCGTTGGCGCGCGCCAGAATCAGGCCGCCACGCGGACCGCGCAGGGTTTTGTGGGTGGTGGTGGTGACCACGTCAGCGAACGGCACCGGGTTCGGGTACACGCCTGCGGCAACCAGGCCGGCTACGTGAGCCATGTCGACGAACAGGTAAGCGCCGACTTTGTCCGCGATGGCGCGGAAACGCGGGAAGTCGAGGATCTGCGAGTAGGCGCTAAAGCCGGCGATGATCATTTTCGGCTTGTGTTCAACGGCCAGGCGCTCAACTTCGTCGTAGTCGATCAGGCCGGTGACGTTGTCGATGCCGTACTGCACGGCGTTATACATCTTGCCGGAGAAGCTGACGCTGGCGCCGTGGGTCAGGTGACCGCCGTGGGCCAGGCTCATGCCCAGCACGGTGTCGCCGGCTTTCAGCAAGGCCATGTACACAGCGCTGTTGGCCTGGCTGCCGGAGTGCGGCTGGACGTTGGCGTAGTCGGCACCAAACAGTTCTTTGGCGCGGTCGATGGCCAGCTGCTCGACGATGTCGACGTATTCGCAGCCACCGTAGTAACGCTTGCCTGGGTAGCCTTCGGCATACTTGTTGGTCAGTACCGAGCCTTGGGCTTCCATCACCGCTGGGCTGGTGTAGTTTTCCGAGGCGATCAGCTCGATGTGATGTTCCTGGCGCTGGGCTTCTTGCTCCATCGCGGCAAACAATTCGGCGTCATAACGGGCGATAGTCAAATCACGGCTGAACATGGCATTCCCCTGAGAAAATCAGCTGGGCGGTAGAAAGAGGGGGCGAATTCTACCCCATCCGCACTAAACAGGCATATGAAGCGTGGTCATCCAGCGGACAAGCGGGGTTCACTCAGCCGGCTATCAGCTCAGCATAAGCCGCGCGGCGCCGGTGAACAGCGCGGTGAATTGCTGCGCCGGCATCGGCCGGCCGAGCAGGAAGCCCTGCACTTCGTCGCAATCGTGATCGCGCAGGAAGTCCAGTTGGGCCAGGGTTTCTACGCCTTCGGCGATCACCGTGAGGTTCAGGCTGTGAGCCATGGCGATGATGGCGCGGGCAATCTGACCGTCCTGCTCACCGTGGGGTAGGCCGTCGACGAAACTGCGGTCGATTTTCAGTACGTCGATGGGGAACTGCTTGAGGTAGTTCAGCGAAGAGTAACCCGTGCCGAAATCGTCGATGGAGATAAATACCCCGAGTTTCTTTAGGCTGCTGAGGGTCTGCATGGCACTGGTCACGTCTTCCATGAGGATGCTTTCAGTCAGCTCCAGCTCCAGGCAGGTGGCCGGGATGCCGCTCTGCTCGAGTATCTGCGCAATCCGCTGGTGCAGGTCGCCTTCGGCAAATTGGCGGGCTGACAGGTTGACCGAGATCTTCGGTACGCGAATATTCGCCTGATGCCATTCGGCCAGCTGGCGGCACGCTTCACGCAGCACCCAGTCGCCGACTTGCACCACCAAACCGAGTTCTTCGAGCACCGGAATAAAGTCATTTGGCGGCACCAGACCGCGCTGCGGATGCTGCCAGCGCAGCAGTGCTTCGGCCCCGGTCAGGCGCTTGCCGTCGCTGGAGAATTGCGCTTGGTAATGCAGCTTGAACTCATCCTGCTCGAGAGCGTGACGCAGGTCGCCTTCCAGCTCCAGGCGCTGCAAGGCGCTGGCGTTCATGTCGGCCTGGTAGAACTGGAAGTTGTTTTTGCCGCGCTCCTTGGCGTGGTACATCGCCGTGTCGGCGTTTTTCATCAGCTGGCTGAGTTCTTTGCCGTCCTGCGGGCTGAGGGCAATGCCGATACTGGCGGTGACGAAGAACTCGCGGCCTTCGAGGATAAACGGCTGTTCCAGGCTGGCGAGAATTTGCTCGCCGACGTGGATAGAGCGGGTCAGTGCGCCCTCGCGTTGGGCCTGGGGTTGCAGCAGCAGGGTGAACTCGTCGCCGCCCATGCGCGCCACTGTGTCGTCACCATCAACGCAGGCGCTCAGGCGCCCGGCGACTTCCTTGAGCATGCGGTCGCCGGCAGCGTGGCCGAGGGAGTCGTTGATCGGTTTGAAGCGGTCGAGGTCGAGGAACATCAACGCGACCCACTCCTGGTGCCGTTCGCCATGCTGCAGCGCGCTGTGCAGGCGATCCTGGAACAGGGTGCGGTTGGGCAGCTGGGTCAGGGCGTCGTAGTAGGCCAGGCGATGGATGCGCTGCTCGCTGGCCTTGCGCTCACTGATGTCGCTGAAGAAGCACACGTAGCTGACCAGGTCGCCTTCATCGTCCTTGACCGCGGTAATGCCGACCCAGGCCGGGAACTTCTCGCCGCTTTTGCGCTTGAGCCACACCTCGCCTTCCCAGCTGCCCTGTTGGTTGAGCTGTTTGATCACATAGGTCAGGTGATTGGCCTGCTGGGTGTCGGCGGTGAGCATGTTGGGCAGCTGGTCGAGGATCTGTTGCGAGCTGTAGCCGCTAACGCGGCTGAAGGCATTATTGACCTGGACGATATAGCCGGCCGGGTCGGTGACCAGAATCGCCGCCGTGGAGTGCTCGAACACCGTGGCCGCCATGCGCAGGTCTTTCTCTGCGCGGCGCTGCAGGCTGATGTCGCGGCCGACGCCGAGCAGGCCCTCGAAGCGCCCACTGTCGTCCCACATCGGCACCAGGCGCAGCTCAATTGGGATTTTCTTTCCATCGGCCCGCAGGGCGTCAAACACGAACAGTTGCGGTACAAAGTGGCTGCGCAGTTCGGCTAGCCGCTGCGGGTCACCGAGGGCGTTGCGCACGCGCTCAAGCAGGGCGTAGAAACCGCTCAGCTGCCGTGGATTAGTCGCCAGGCTGTGGAAGCCGTTGCGCAGTGCCCACTCGCTGTCATAACCGAGTACGGACATCACCGAGGGGCTGACGTAGTTGAGTTGCAGGTTAGTGTCGGTGGAAAAAATCACGTCGCTGATGCTTTCCGCCAGCAGGCGGTAGCGCTGCTCGCTGGAACGCAGGGATTCGCTGTGGGTGATCTGCTCGGTGATGTCCTTGGCCACGCCGATCAGCCTGCTGACCCGGGCCTTGGCATCGCGCGCCAAGGCTTGCTCGCGAATGTCGAACCAATGCCAGCTGCCATCGCGGTGGCGCAAGCGCAGCTCGAACTGCATCAGCTGGCCCTTGCCCAGCACCTGTTGAATAGAGCGGATACGCAGGTACAACTCGATGTCGTCGGGGTGTAAGAGTTTTTCCCAATGGCGTTCGCCGAGCTGCTGCATTTCCGCCTTGCTGTAACCAAGCTGCTCGCCAAGGTGGTTGTTGCTATACATCAAGCGTTTGTCAGTAATGTCATGCACATAAATGTTGTCGGGTACCGCGCTAATGACATCAGACCAGAAACGCTCGCGTTCGATTAGTGAGGTTTCGATGCGCTTGCGGTTGGTGATATCGCTGATGCTTAGGGTCATGGCTTGCAGGTCGTCGCGGCTTTCCGGCAGGCGCAGCAATAGCCATAGATGCCGCTCCAAGCCTTGCGGGGTGATGATCTGCCGTTCCATCTCCAGGTGCCCGCTGCCTGTGAGCAGGGCGTGTAGCAGCTGTAGGCGGAAGCCGCCTGGGCGCAGTGGGCCGCTGTTGAATAAGAGCGCCCGAGCCTGCGCGCTGGAGTCGACGCCGAGCAGTTGCAGCGCCACTTGGTTAGTTTCGGTCAGGCGCATGCACTGCGAGAGTTGTGCATGATGCTGCAGGTCGGCATCCAGCCAGTGCTGCAGAGCGGTGATGCTATGCAGCTGTTGCGCTTGCAGGAAGCGCCGTAGTTCGCTCAGGTCAAGTACGCACAAGGCGGTGCCGGTGCCATCAAAAATGTCCTGGTAGCGCCGCCGGGTTTCCTGCAGTACCTGTGACGCTTGCTGCTCTTCGGTGACATCGCGTAGCACCCAGACAAAGCCTGTGCGGCGATTGTCTTCACTGAGGTCGCTGCGGCTGATGTCGTACAGGTGGGTGGTGCCATCCTGCTGGATTTCCACCAGGTCAGGACCGAGGTCATTGTGCAGTGCGGTGTCATGCAGCAGCAGCGGGTCAAGGCGCGGCAGCAGCTTGAGCAAGTGCCAATTGTGCGCCTCGTTATTGCTCAGCCCAAACATGGCCTCGGCCTGCGGGTTGAGGTATTGCAGCTGGCCGTAGCAGTCGGTGACCAGTACGCGCTCTTCGATGGCGCCGAGCACACTGGCGGCCTGTTGCAGCGAGCGCCGCGAGGCGGCATTGAGCGCCTGCAGGTTGCGTTGTTCGTGCAGCAAGCGATACAGCGCGAGCAGCGTCAGGATCGCGCAGAGGATAAACAGCAGCAGCTTGCTGGCCTGTTGCGGCAGCTGCAGGGCGCGCACCTTGCGCTCATTGAACAGCGCACGCAGTTGCCAGTCGCTACCCTTGAGTGGGACTTCCAGCAGGCTTTGGTCGAGGTTCTCTGCTGTCACGGGCGGCGCAATCATTGAGTCGTTGCCGCTATGGATCCGGTTGTCGGCAATCACCCGTTGCACGTTGCGGTCTTCCAGTAGCCACTGGTGCGGGCTTTGATGGCGCTCATGCAACCAGCTGCTCAGTGCTTGGTTGGTCATGCGCAGCACCCAAAAACCACTGGTGGCGCTGTCAGGGCTGTGCCGGAGCAGCAGGTAGATACGCCCATTGTCGTTGGCGCTGAAGGCGTAGAAAAAGCTCTCGTTCCCGCCACGCTGCAACAGCTCGTCGAGGTACAGCGGATCTTCGCTGGGGGCATGGCTGTCGGCGAGGATTTGCCCTTGCTCATTCAGCCAGGCCAGGCTGAGCACTGTTGGGAAGACGCCGCG
This sequence comes from Pseudomonas sp., assembly GCA_033720015.1. Taxonomy (GTDB): domain Bacteria; phylum Pseudomonadota; class Gammaproteobacteria; order Pseudomonadales; family Pseudomonadaceae; genus Aquipseudomonas. The sequence goes on along the minus strand of JAWWDH010000042.1, from coordinate 6,448 downwards.
TAAGGATTGCAGCAGCTGTTCCTGGGCCTCGGCGTTTCCCGGCGGCAGCGCGTGGGCCTGCAGTAAGGCCTGGCTGGCACTGGCCTTGAGGTCCATGTTCAGGCCGAGGTGATTGGCCAGCTGCGAGCTGTAGGCCAAGGCCAGCTGACGCTGGTTGTCCAGCAGCTGCTGGGACTCCTGGCGTAACTGCCAGATCAGCAGCACCAGCATGCCCAGTACCAGCACCACCAGCACGCCACGTGCCGGCCCGCGCATCACCTTAGCCGGTGCTGCGCCGGGAGCGTGCGCTGAGGTCGGAGGCGTAACAGTTGGCAACGACGTGCATCCTTGGGCTGGGCGGCAATGGGGCCCTGATAGGTGCGCGGTACGGCTGGCAAGCAGGGGGCGGGTAGAATGCCATAATTGTGGCGAAGTGCCAGCGCCGCCGACGAGCGTGGTTTGCCCTGCCCGGCGCATTCCGGTAGCTTTGCCCGTTACGCGCGCGCGACTATTTAAGTTCAGTGCGTTGGCGTCGCCTGGCGGCTGCGTCCCCGCCGTGCAGTTTCACGCTGCACGCATTAGTTGGCGACTCTCTTTCGTTTCTATCCAGAATCAAGGTCATCATGGCTCAATACGTTTACACCATGCATCGGCTCGGCAAAGTAGTGCCGCCGAAGCGGGAAATCCTCAAGAACATCTCCCTGTCATTCTTCCCGGGCGCCAAGATCGGCGTACTCGGCCTCAACGGCTCGGGTAAATCGACCCTGCTGAAAATCATGGCGGGTGTCGACACCGAGTTCAACGGTGAAGCCCGGCCGATGCCGGAGCTGAACATCGGTTACCTGCCGCAGGAACCGCAACTCGATCCAAGCAAGACCGTGCGCGAAGTGGTGGAAGAGGCGGTTAGCCACATTAAAGATGCCCAGGCGCGTCTGGATCAGGTCTACGCCGCTTACGCCGAGCCGGATGCCGACTTCGACAAGCTGGCGGCCGAGCAGGCCAAGCTCGAAGCCATTCTGCAAACCAGCGATGGCCATAACCTCGAACGTCAGCTCGAAGTCGCCGCCGACGCCCTGCGCCTGCCAGCCTGGGACGCCAAAGTTGCCGTGCTCTCTGGTGGTGAGAAGCGCCGTGTAGCGCTGTGCCGCCTGCTGCTGTCGGCCCCCGACATGCTGCTGCTCGATGAGCCAACCAACCACTTGGACGCCGACTCGGTGGCCTGGCTGGAGCATTTCCTCCATGACTTCCAGGGCACTGTTGTGGCGATTACCCACGACCGTTACTTCCTGGATAACGTCGCGGGCTGGATTCTCGAACTCGACCGCGGCGCCGGTATTCCCTACGAGGGTAACTACTCGGGTTGGCTGGAAGCCAAGTCGAACCGTCTGGCCCAGGAATCCAAGCAACAGTCGGCGCATGAAAAGGCCATGAAGGAAGAACTGGAGTGGGTGCGCAAAGGCGCCAAAGCCCGCCAGTCGAAATCCAAGGCACGCTTGCAGCGCTTCGAGGAAATGCAGTCGCAGGAATTCCAGAAGCGCAGCGAGACCAACGAGATCTATATCCCGGTTGGCCCGCGTTTGGGCGACAAGGTCATCGACTTCGTCAACGTCAGTAAGGGCTACGGCGACCGCGCGTTGATCGACAACCTGTCGTTCAGCATGCCCAAGGGCGCCATCGTCGGTGTGATCGGCGGTAACGGTGCCGGTAAGTCGACCCTGTTCCGCATGCTGATGGGCAAGGAGCAGCCGGATTCCGGCAGCATCGAGATCGGTGAGACCGTGCAGCTGGCCTGCGTCGACCAGAGCCGCGACGACCTCGACGGCAGCAAGAGCGTGTGGGAAGCCGTGTCTGGCGGCTCCGACATGATCAAGATCGGCAACTATGAAGTACCGTCGCGCACCTACGTCGGGCGCTTCAACTTCAAGGGCGGCGACCAGCAGAAGTTCGTCAAGGACCTCTCCGGTGGTGAGCGTGGCCGCTTGCACCTGGCGCTGACCTTGAAAGAGGGCGCCAACGTGCTGCTGCTCGACGAACCGTCCAACGACCTCGACGTGGAAACCCTGCGTTCGCTGGAAGAGGCGCTGCTCGACTTCCCGGGTGCTGCGATTGTGATCTCTCACGATCGTTGGTTCCTCGATCGCGTGGCGACGCACATCCTCGCGTACGAAGATGACTCGCACATCGAGTTCTTCGAAGGTAACTACACCGAGTACGAAGCCGATCGTAAAAAGCGCCTCGGTGATGCGGCCGCCCAGCCGCACCGCGTGCGTTACAAGAAGCTGGCGCAGTAAGCCACGCTGCACTGCAAAACGGAGCCTTAGGGCTCCGTTTTTGTTTCTGGGTTTTCACTTGAGTGGAGTGTTTCCGGCGTTGGCGCGGGCTCGCCGGCAATAAAGCACGGTGAGCGGCTAGCGGATCACGCTTATGGCTTGTGGAGCGCGGCCGATGCGGCCATGATTTCCCTTAGGTTTCCGTCCAAGGATTTACAATGCCAGACTCTGTCGCCGCCCATTTGCGCTTGGCTCCCGAAGCACTTACCCGGCCGTTTTCACCTGAGCAGTTCAACTTCACCAATACCGAAGATCTAGAACCCTTTCGCGGCGTATTGGGCCAGGAGCGCGCTGTTGAGGCGCTGCAGTTCGGCGTGGCGATGCCGCGCCCCGGTTACAACGTATTTGTGATGGGTGAGCCCGGCACGGGTCGGTTCTCCTTCGTTAAGCGCTACCTCAAGGCGGAAGCCAAGCGCCTGGCAACCCCGGCGGACCGGTTTTACGTCAACCACTTCGACGAGCCCCGTGAGCCACGTGCGCTGGAGCTGCCGTCCGGCACTGCGGCGGAGTTTCTCGCGGATATCAACGGCCTGATCGATAACCTGCTGGCGACCTTCCCGGCGGTGTTCGAGCACCCGTCTTTCCAGCAGAAGAAGAACGCCATCGACCGTGCGTTCAATAAGCGTTACGACCAGGCGCTGGACATCATCGAGCGGCTGTCGCTGGAAAAGAGCATTGCCCTGTACCGCGACAGCAGCAATATCGCCTTCACCCCCATGCTGGAAGGCAAGGCGCTGGATGAGGCTGAGTTCGCCCAGTTGCCGGAAGCCGACCGCGAGCGCTTTCATGCCGATATCGCCGCCTTGGAAGAGCGCCTGAACGAGGAGCTGGCCAGCCTGCCGCAATGGAAGCGTGAGTCGAGCAACCTGCTGCGTCAGCTTAATGAAGAAACCATCACCGTGGCGTTGCAACCGTTACTGGCGCCGCTTTCGGAGAAGTATGCGGAGAACGCCGGCGTCTGCGCCTACCTGCAGGCGGTGCAGGTCAACCTGCTGAAAACCGTGGTTGAGCAGTTGGTTGAGGTCGACAAGATCGACGCGCAAACGCGCAAGCTGCTCGAAGAGCAGTATTGCCCGAGCCTGGTGGTGGGGCATCACGCCCAGGGTGGCGCGCCGGTGGTGTTTGAGTCGCACCCGACCTACGACAACCTGTTCGGGCGCATTGAGTACAACACCGATCAGGGCGCGCTTTACACCAGTTACCGGCAGCTGCGCCCCGGCGCTTTGCACCGCGCCAACGGCGGCTTCCTGATTCTCGAAGCGGAGAAGATGCTCGGCGAGCCGTTTGTCTGGGATGCGCTCAAGCGTGCCCTGCAATCGCGGCAGCTAAAGATGGAGTCGCCGCTGGGCGACCTCGGCCGCATCGCCACCGTGACCCTGACGCCGGAGGTGATTCCACTGCATCTCAAGGTGGTGATTATCGGTTCGCGTCAGCTGTATTACACGCTGCAGGACCTCGATCCGGATTTTCAGGAGATGTTCCGCGTACTGGCCGACTTCGATGAAGACATTCCGCTGGCCGACGACAGCCTGGAACAGTTCGCCCAACTGATGAAAACCCGCACCTCGGAAGAGGGCATGGCGCCGCTGACCGCCGCCGCCGTGGCGCGCGTGGCAACCTACAGTGCGCGTTTGGCTGAGCACCAGGGGCGCTTGTCGGCGCGCATTGGCGATCTGTTTCAGTTGGTCAGTGAGGCGGACTTTATCCGTAGCCTGGCGAATGATGAGGTCACTGACGCCGGGCACATAGAGCGCGCGCTGAAAGCCAAGGCCACCCGCACCGGGCGCGTTTCGGCGCGGATCATTGATGACATGCTGGCCGGGATCATCCTGATCGACACTGCCGGTGCCGCCGTGGGCAAGTGCAACGGTTTGACCGTGCTGGAAGTCGGCGACTCGGCCTTTGGTGTGCCCGCGCGGATTTCCGCCACGGTGTACCCGGGCGGCAGCGGCATTGTCGACATCGAGCGCGAGGTTAATCTCGGTCAGCCGATCCACTCCAAGGGCGTGATGATTCTCACCGGTTACCTGGGCAGCCGTTATGCCCAGGAGTTTCCCCTGGAAATCTCCGCGAGCATCGCCCTGGAGCAGTCTTACGGCTATGTCGACGGTGACAGCGCCTCCCTGGGTGAGGTCTGCACGCTGATCTCGGCGCTGTCACGCACGCCGCTCAAGCAGTGTTTCGCCATCACCGGTTCGATCAACCAGTTTGGTGAGGTGCAGGCGGTTGGCGGGGTGAATGAGAAGATTGAAGGCTTCTTCCGGCTCTGCGAGGCGCGCGGCCTGACCGGCGAGCAGGGCGCCATCATCCCGCACTCCAACGTCACCACCCTGATGCTCGATGAGCGGGTGCTGCAGGCGGTACGCGCCGGGCAGTTCCATATTTATGCGGTGCGCCAGGTCGATGAGGCGCTGAGCCTGCTGGTGGGTACGGATGCCGGTTCGCCTAATGAACAGGGACAATTCCCGGCGGGCAGCGTCAATGCTCGGGTGGTTGAGCGCTTGCGTGATATCGCCGCTATCGGCATGGAAGACGACGACAAGGACGAGCCGAAAAAGGAAGAGCCTGCTGCGGTGGTCAAGGAGAAAAAGCCGCGGGCGAAAAAGCCTGTGGCTGAGTGACCACCTCGTTGCGACAGTTCGCCCGGTGGCTGGTCAGTCACTGAGCTAATGTTGCTGCCCTCCTATGCGTCTCGCTGTGGAGGGCTTTTCCTCATTTAATCCACACAGTTATCCACAGTATATGGGGGTAACTGTTGGCTTCCCTCTGATGCTCGCTCGGGTGTAGGCTGAAGTACAGCTACCGAGAGGGTCGTCGCCATGTCGCGCAACCTCAATCTCACCCGTCACTGCCTAGGCCTGGATACGCGCATCGAATGTGTGGTGCTGCCGCTGGCCGGTAATAATGGCCTCTGGACGCTGATCTTCGCCGCTGGCATGGCCGCTGCGCAACCCTCGTCAATCAAAGCGCAGGGCCCATTCTGCGGGGCTTTAGCCGCAGAGAACATCCTCGCCGAGATCGCCGAGAACTTGCGTGGCATGGGCTACGAGCCTTGCACGGATGTGCCGATCTGGCGACTGCATATTCAGGCCGAACTGCGCCGCCTGAACGCCGCGCGTGGCCACCACTTGGGTGATAGTCAGTTTCTGCCGGAGAGCTGAACGAGCACTTGGTGAGTATTTGACCAGTCGTCGCAACCCCTACAGATGGCTGGCTTTCAGCTATTGATCCTAAGCCTGCGTACAAGGTTATCCACAGTTGCCGGGGATAACCTGGCTTGTCATGTATTGCCACACTCCAGGGTTGTCTGAGCGAAGGTGCTGAGTATACTCGCCGCCAGTTTTAAACCCTGAGAGAGCCCCTATGGAACGCTTTATCGAAAACGCCATGTATGCCTCCCGCTGGCTGCTGGCGCCCATTTACTTCGGTCTTTCGCTTGGCTTGCTGGCCTTGGCGCTGAAGTTCTTTCAAGAAGTCTTCCACTTACTGCCCAGTGTTTTCTCCATGGCTGAGGCCGATCTGATTTTGGTGATCCTGTCGTTGATCGATATGGCCCTGGTCGGCGGTTTGCTGGTGATGGTGATGATCTCCGGTTACGAGAACTTCGTCTCCCAGTTGGATATTACCGAGGGCACCGAAAAGCTCAGCTGGCTGGGCAAGATGGATTCCAGTTCGCTGAAGATGAAAGTAGCCGCGTCCATCGTGGCGATCTCCTCGATCCATCTGCTCAAGGTATTTATGAATGCGCAGAACATCGAAACGGAATATTTGATGTGGTACGTGATCATTCATATGGCGTTTGTGCTGTCGGCCTTTGCCATGGGCTATCTGGATAAGCTGACCAAGCACTAAATCGGTTTTGCTGTCATTCACCGCCCGGCCGTTGCAAAACGGACGGGCGGTTTGCGTTTTGCCTTGTGCTTCTGCGTTCTTGTACAAGAAATTGTATTTCGTGGTTTTTTACAGCTTCGTTCGCCTGAGGTAATCGTCTCGACGCGCTCAACTGATTTTGATTGAGGGGGATCTACCTACTGGAGGCGCACATTGATGGTCGTGCCCGTCCGCTTTTTGATGACCACGGTAAAACCCTGCACCTGCGCTCGGTTGAGCATGCGCGTGATCTGCTCAGCGAAATGCCG
>JAWWDH010000041.1:0-14203 GCA_033720015.1 Pseudomonas sp. | reverse complement strand
TTTACTGGCGACCACGCCTGCTAAGGCATCTGATTGTTACTGCGTGCACTCTTCAGCTTTTTACTGTTGCGTGAGTAATGCTTTTCAGAGCCTTTGCCCCGCGCGTCGCACCTTTGAGATAGCCGTCCTCCATGTTTGGTTCCAACGACGATAAGAACAAACCCGCGGCCTCTGCGCCGGCCTCTACCGAGAAGCCTGCGGAGAAAAAAGACCTGTTTGGCTGGCTGCGCAAGAAGCCGCAAGCGCCGGCCAACCCTGAGCCGCAGTCCGCGCCCGCTAGCGAGCAGCCTGCTGCCCCGGTCGCTCCCGAAGTGGCTGCGCCTGCAGCCGTTGAACCGCTCAGAGAAACCCCGCCGACCGAGGTGAAACCGCTCGACACCGCCGTGGCTGAGCCGCAGCCTGCTCCGGCTGCTCCGGCTGCTCCGGCTGCTCCGGCTGCTCCGGCTGCTCCGGCTGCTCCGGCTGCTCCGGTTGAGCATGCAGCTTCCGTCGTGCCTGCACCTGCACAGGCTGAGGCCGCTGAGGCAAGCCCGCCACCGCGACCATCGCGGTTCCGCATCAATGCCGGCAGCGAAGTGTTGCATGCGCATGTTGAGCAACCCGTGGCGGTTGAGCCGGTCGTCGACCCTCCAGCTCCGGTGGTTGAGCCGGTCAAGGCGGAGGCCCCGGCCAAAAGCAGCGAAGAAAGCCGTGCGGGTTTTCTCGAACGACTCAAGCAAGGCCTGTCGAAAACCAGTGCCAGCCTTGGTGAAGGCATGGCCAGCCTGTTTCTGGGCAAGAAGGTCATCGACGATGATCTGCTGGAAGATATCGAAACCCGCCTGCTCACGGCTGACGTGGGGGTCGAGGCCACCACGGCGATCATCGGCAACCTGACCAAACGTGTGGCGCGCAAGGAACTGGCCGACAGCGGTGCGCTGTACAAGGCGTTGCAGGGCGAGTTGGCGGCGCTGCTCAAGCCGGTCGAGCAGCCGCTGAAGATTGATAGTAGCAAGCAGCCCTATGTGATTCTGGTGGTCGGGGTGAACGGCGCCGGCAAGACCACCACCATCGGCAAGTTGGCGAAGAAGCTCCAGCAGGATGGCAAGAAGGTCATGCTCGCTGCTGGCGATACCTTCCGCGCCGCCGCCGTTGAGCAGCTGCAGGTGTGGGGCGAGCGCAACAAGATTGCGGTGATTGCCCAGCACACCGGAGCCGATTCCGCCTCGGTGATCTTCGATGCCGTGCAGGCGGCCAAGTCGCGTGGCATGGACGTGCTCATCGCCGATACCGCTGGGCGTCTGCACACCAAAGACAACCTGATGGAAGAGTTGAAGAAAGTCCGCCGGGTGATCGGCAAGCTAGACGACACCGCGCCACACGAGGTGCTGCTGGTGCTGGACGCCGGCACCGGGCAGAACGCGATCAACCAGGCCAAACAGTTCCACCAGACAGTCAACCTGACCGGCCTGGCGCTGACCAAGCTGGACGGCACCGCCAAGGGCGGGGTGATCTTCGCCCTGGCCAAGCAGTTTGCCTTGCCGATTCGCTATATCGGCGTCGGTGAGGGCATCGACGACCTGCGTACCTTCGAGGCCGAAGCCTTCGTTCAGGCGTTGTTCGCGGAGAAATAGAATGATCAAATTCGAGCAGGTCGGTAAGCGCTACCCGAACGGCCACGTCGGGCTGCACGAACTGAGTTTCCATGTGCGGCGTGGCGAGTTTCTCTTCGTCACCGGTCACTCCGGCGCGGGCAAGAGCACGCTGCTCCGCCTGTTGCTGGCGATGGAGCGGCCGAGCAGCGGCAAGTTGCTGCTGGCCGGGCAGGACCTGTCGCACATCACCAATGCGCAGATTCCGTTCCTGCGCCGGCAAATCGGCGTGGTGTTCCAGAATCACCAATTGCTGTTCGACCGCAGCGTGTTCGACAACGTCGCATTGCCGCTGCAGATTCTTGGCCTGGCCAAGGATGAGATCGGCAGCCGTGTGCGCACGGCACTGGAGCGCGTCTCCCTGGCCGACAAGGCCGAGCAGTTCCCCGGCGACCTCTCAACCGGTCAGCAGCAGCGCGTCGGTATCGCCCGCGCCGTGGTGCACCGTCCGGCCCTGCTGCTGGCGGATGAGCCCACCGGTAACCTTGACCCGCGTCTGGCCGCAGAAATCATGGGCGTGTTTGAAGACATCAACCGTCTGGGCACCACCGTGCTGATTGCCAGTCACGACCTGGCGCTGATTGCCCGCATGCGCCATCGCATGTTGACCCTGCAACGCGGACGTTTGATTGGTGATGGGGAGGCTTTCGTATGAGCGCCACACGCATGCCGCCTCCGCAACCGGCGCAGCGCGTCGGTGCGGCCGCGAAAAAAACCGAGTCGCCGAGCCCGGATGAGGGCCCAAGCTTTTCTCATCAATTTCATGCCTGGCTGGAAAGCCACCGTGCGAGCCTGGTCGACAGTCTGCGGCGGTTGGGTAAGCAGCCGATAGGCAGCTTCTTTACCTGTCTGGTAATGGCCGTGGCCTTGAGCCTGCCCATGGGCCTGGCGCTGCTGCTGGATAACGTCGAGCGCCTCGGCGGCTCCTGGCAGCGTGCGGCGCAGATCTCTCTGTTCCTGCAGATCGATGCCAGTGAGTCCCAGGGCCAGGCGCTGCGCGAGCAGATCGCCGCCATGGACGACGTGGCCGAGGCCGAGTGGATCAGTCGCGAACAGGCGCTGGCCGAATTCCAGCAGCAGTCGGGCCTCGGTGAGGCGCTGAAAGAGTTGCCGGATAACCCGCTGCCGGGGGTGATTGTGGTCACCCCGCAGGAAGTCGACAAAATTGCTCTGGAAGCCTTGCGTCTGCGTCTGGCCGAGCTGCCGCGGGTGCAGCAGGCGCAGTTGGATCTGCTCTGGGTCGAGCGCTTGAGCGCCATGCTCAAACTCGGCGAGCGCTTTGTCTTCGGTCTCACGTTGCTACTGGTCATGGCGCTGCTGCTGGTGATCGGTAACACCATACGGCTGCACATCGAGAATCGCCGTACTGAGATCGAAGTGATCAAGCTGGTCGGCGGCACCGACAGTTATGTCCGTCGGCCCTTCCTCTATATGGGCACGCTCTACGGTTTTGGTGCCGGCTTGCTGGCCTGGTTGCTGCTGGCCTACGGTCTGGGCTGGCTGAATGATGCCGTGGTGCGCCTGGCGGGCTTGTACGGCAGCGACTTTGCCCTGGCTGGCGTACCGGTAGCCGATGGTCTGTCACTGCTGCTCGGCGCGGTACTGTTGGGCTATATTGGCGCTTGGCTGGCTGTCGCGCGGCACTTGAATGAACTGTCGCCTAGGTAGTAAGTTATTGTTTTGCTTAATGTTGACTATGTGTAAGGGAACTTGTAGGTGCGCCCAAAGTCCCATTGAGCAGTGCTAGACTGCGTCACGATTTGTTAGTCGGAGGATCCAAATGTCCACTTCTTTGCAACCTGTTCATGCTTTGGTTCCGGGTGCCAACCTGGAGGCATACGTGCATGCGGTAAACGGCATCCCGCTGTTGACCCCCGAGCAGGAGCGTGAGCTGGCGGAAAATCTTTTCTACAAACAAGACCTCGAAGCCGCCCGGCAAATGGTCCTGGCTCACCTGCGTTTTGTTGTGCATATCGCCCGTAGCTACTCCGGTTATGGCCTGGCCCAGGCTGATCTGATCCAGGAAGGCAACGTCGGCCTGATGAAGGCGGTCAAGCGTTTCAACCCGGAAATGGGTGTGCGCCTGGTGTCTTTCGCCGTGCACTGGATTCGCGCCGAGATTCACGAGTTCATCCTGCGCAACTGGCGCATTGTTAAAGTCGCCACCACCAAGGCGCAGCGCAAATTGTTCTTCAATCTGCGCAGCCAGAAGAAGCGTCTGGCCTGGCTGAACAACGATGAAGTGCACGCTGTGGCTGAGAGCCTCGGTGTTGAGCCGCGAGAAGTGCGCGAGATGGAAAGCCGCCTGACTGGCCACGACATGGCCTTCGATCCGGCCGCCGAAGCGGACGACGAAAGCGCATTCAAGTCGCCAGCGAACTACTTGGAAGATAACCGCTACGACCCGGCGCGGCAGTTGGAAGACTCCGACTGGAGCGATAGTTCCAGCGCCAATCTGCACGAAGCACTGGAAGGCCTGGACGAACGCAGCCGTGACATTCTTTACCAGCGCTGGCTGGCCGAGGAAAAAGCCACGTTGCATGACCTGGCTGCCAAGTACAACGTATCGGCCGAGCGCATCCGGCAGCTGGAAAAGAACGCGATGAACAAGCTCAAAGGTTCGATCGCCGCGTAAATCGCGCTACTGTCAAAAGCCGCACTCAGGTGCGGCTTTTTTCTGCCCAAGGAAAACCCGATGAAATTGCCGCCCATACGCCCGCAGCATTGGCTGATCTTTGCTGTTGTCGCTGCCTTATTTTTTGCCTGGGGCGCATGGTTAATGCGCCCGCAGCCGCCTGCAGAGCCTTTGCCCTGGCTGGCGCAATGGCAAACCGAGGTGCTTACGCCGCTTGCCGATGACCGGCTCAGCGTGGTGCACCTGCGCGATGCCCTGGAGGGCGAGTTGTGGCTGCAGCCCAATCTGGATGGCGCGCGCCTGCTGTATCGCGGTGAGCTGCAGGATGCGCATGGCAATTGGTCGCTGGAGGCGGAAGTCGGTCTGGAGAAAGCAGAGCGCGACAGCTTGCTCGCGGCGGCGGGGCTGAAGCCTGCGGATAAAGAGCAGCCTCTCGGCAGTCAGTTGTTGGTCGCACTGGCCAATCGTCCGATTGTTGCGCTGACCCTGTTACCGCCAGCGCCGCTGGATGCGGCGCGACTAGCGGCGAGCATCGGCCAGCCGCGCCTGACTCTGGAACTGGCGGAAGGTCGGGCCTGGGTGTATCCCGAACTGGGCTTGACCGCGCACTTGCAGGAAGAACGGCTGTATTTCCTCTATGCCGTGCCGCGGCATTTACTCAAACAGCGCTAGTTTACAGCCCGCTGGGTAGCCACTCGTTTAGCCAGTCGGGGCGGTTGGGCTGCAGTCGGTTGAGGTAATGACTGCCGCCCAGTTGCCACATTTGTTGGCGAATCCAGCTGGCGCGGCGGCTGATGCGGGCGCTGGGGCGGCTGGCGCTCCACTCGCGTGGGTTGGGCAATACGGCCGCCAGCAAGCTGCTTTGCTGGCGTGACAGGTAGGGCGCGGCGACCTTGAAGTGATGTTGCGCCGCCGCTTCGGCCCCGAATACGCCATCGCCCCACTCAACGCTGTTGAGGTACACCTCAAGAATGCGCTGCTTGGACCAGAGCAGTTCAATCAGCCCGGTGAACCACACTTCAATGCCTTTGCGCAGCCAGCTACGCCCCGACCAGAGAAACAGGTTCTTCGCCACTTGCTGGCTGAGGGTGCTGGCGCCGCGCAGCGAGCCGCCTTGCTGGTTGTGCTGCAAGGCGGCTTGAATGGCGGCGACATCGAAGCCCCAGTGTTCGGCAAACTTCTGGTCTTCGCCGGCGATGACCGCCATTTTCAGGTCGTCTGGCAGTTTGCTCCAGGGTCGCCAGCTGCGCTGCAGGTCAATCGGTCGGTCGTTCAGCCAGGACTCGACTTTGCGTTCGACCATCAGCGCCGTGCCGGGTGGCGGCACCCAGCGTAGCAACAGCACCAGTAAGGCCGAGGCGAGCATCAGCCAGAGCAGGAGTTTGAGCAGTCGACGGAAGAGGGATCGAAACATGCGAGCGGGGCCAGGCAAGGGTGCCGGGCATTATAGCGAGGGGTGAGGCCGGCACGCTGCTTTGTCGTGTTGCCAGTTATCGATAGGTTGGCTTGTGCTGGGCGCATTGGCGAGGGGCTGCCGCCGTCAGTGCCGGACGGCGGCAGTGGGGCAGCGGTTAAGCGAAGACGAAGTACTTGCGCACGGTTTCGACGACTTGCCAGGTACCGCGAAAGCCCACCTCGAGGACGAAAATATCGCCTGCTCGCAGGTGAACCGGCTCTTTGCCTTCCGGGGTGAGGATGCAGTAGCCCTCTTGGAAGTGGCAGTACTCCCAGCGGTCATATTCGACTTCCCAGGTGCCTGGCGTGCAGATCCAGGTGCCCATGATTTTCTTGCCGTCCTCAGAGGTGTAGGCGTTCAGGTTCACCGTGTGCGGGTCACCGGCGACGCGTTTCCATTTACACGCATCCAGCATGGGCAGCGGCTGGGTGTCTCTGAGTACAGTAATAGAATTAGACATGATGCCTTCCATTGACAGGTAATCGGTGTGTTTGAGCGGCTACCATAGGCCAGCTCATAGGCTCGGACATGTCTGTAACCGACCTGTTATGGCCTGGATTCCGTCCGCTCATTGCGCCGTGCGTATTGCTGCAGGATCAATCTGATATCCGATCATTTGAAGGGGTTGTGCATGCTGCGAATTTATCTGCTGCTGGCCGCGCTGTTCGGCTTTAGCGGGGTTGCCTTAGGGGCTTTCGCCGCCCATGGACTGAAAGCCCACTTGTCTGCCGAGTACCTGGCGGTGTTTCACACCGCCGTGCAGTACCAGATGATTCACGCTTTGGCGCTGTTTGGCGTCGGCCTGTTGGCCTTGCTGCGCCCGTCGCCCATGGTCAGCTGCGCCGGCAGCTTATTTGCCCTCGGTATCCTGCTGTTCTCTGGCAGCCTCTATGCGCTGACCTTGAGCGGTCTCAGTGCGCTGGGCATAGTCACGCCCTTGGGCGGCCTGGCATTTCTCGCGGGTTGGGCGTGTCTCGGTGCTGCAGCTTGGCGGCTTAAAGAGCACGGCGAGGCCTGACCCATAGGTCAGAAAGCCGCGGGCGCGCGCGCCTTTAGTCTTGGTCAACGCCAGTGATCAGGCTAGAATGCCGGCCCTTTTCCCAGTTGGGGCCGAGCCGTCATGCGTATTCAGTTAAACGGTGAAACATTCGAGTTGCCCGATGGCGAAAGTGTTGCCGGGTTGATCGACCGCCTGGATCTGGCCGGCCGCCGCGTAGCGGTCGAGCTCAATCTGGATATCGTGCCGCGCAGCCAGCACCTCACCACCACCCTGCGTGAAGGTGACCAGGTTGAAGTGGTGCATGCCATTGGTGGCGGTTAAGGCCAGCTCGCCCGCCCGCCTGATCGATCACTGCCTGCCCACTTCAAGAGGATTACCCATGAGCCACGTTGCCAACGACAAGCCTTTTACCCTGGCCGGCCGCACTTACCAATCGCGCCTGCTGGTCGGTACCGGCAAGTACAAGGACCTCGAAGAAACCCGTCTGGCTATCGAGGCCTCGGGTGCCGAGATCGTTACCGTGGCGGTACGCCGCACCAATATCGGGCAGAACCCCGGCGAGCCGAACCTGCTCGATGTGATCAGCCCCGAGCGCTACACCATCCTGCCGAACACCGCCGGTTGCTACGACGCCGCTGAAGCCGTGCGCACCTGCCGTCTGGCCCGTGAGCTGCTCGACGGTCACAAGCTGGTCAAGCTGGAAGTGCTGGCCGATCAGAAAACCCTGTTCCCTAACGTGATTGAAACCCTCAAGGCCGCCGAAGTGCTGGTCAAGGACGGTTTTGACGTGATGGTCTACACCAGCGATGACCCGATTATCGCTCGCGAACTGGCGGCCATGGGCTGCATCGCGGTCATGCCGTTGGCCGGTTTGATCGGCACCGGCTTGGGCATCTGCAACCCTTATAACCTGCGCATCATCCTCGAAGAAGCCACCGTGCCGGTGCTGGTCGATGCCGGCGTGGGCACCGCGTCCGATGCCACTATCGCCATGGAGCTGGGCTGCGAAGCGGTATTGATGAACAGCGCCATTGCCCATGCGCAGAATCCGATTTTGATGGGCGAGGCGATGAAGCACGCGATCATCGCCGGTCGCATGGCCTACCTGGCCGGGCGCATGCCGAAGAAACTCTATGCCAGCGCCTCTTCGCCGCTGGATGGCCTTATTAAGTAACAAGCAACGAGCACAGCATGACTGACTTGCCACAACAGCCCGAGCCGGCTGAAGACACCTCGAAACACCGCGCGATCAAGAGTTTTGTGATGCGCGCCGGGCGTATGACCGAAGGTCAGCAGCGCGGCCTCGATCAGGGCTGGCCGAAGTTCGGCCTGCAGCTGGAAGATGGGCTGCGCGACTTCGATCAGGTGTTTGGCCGCAGTGCGCCGCGCACCTTCGAAATCGGCTTTGGCATGGGCCACTCGACCCTGGAGATGGCCGCCGCCGCGCCCGAGCAGGACTTTATCGGGGTGGAGGTGCACCGTCCGGGTGTCGGCGCGCTGCTCAACGGCCTGATGACGCAGAACCTCAGCAACATGCGCGTGTACAGCTGCGATGCCATGGAAGTGCTGCGCGACTGTGTCGCGGACGCCGGCCTTGACCGCGTGCTGCTGTTCTTTCCGGACCCGTGGCACAAGGCCAAGCATAACAAGCGGCGTATCGTGCAGCCGGCGTTTGCCGAGCTGGTGCGGCAGAAGCTCAAGGTTGGCGGTGTGCTGCACATGGCCACCGATTGGCAGCCCTATGCCGAGTACATGCTGGAAGTGATGAATGTCGCTCCCGGTTATCAGAACCTGGCTGAGGATGGCCAGTATGTGCCGCGCCCGACAGAGCGGCCGACCACCAAGTTCGAGCGCCGCGGCGAGCGCCTCGGGCATGGCGTATGGGACTTGAAGTTCCAGCGCATCAGCTGATCTCCCCCGCGCTGAGCTAACAGCGCCGCAAGACCATAAGCCAGGGACGATTGTACTAGACCGGAATAATCCGGCACTGCCAGGACGGCACCTCACCAAGACGGCACCAATATCCAGGCAGGACTGCCTGGTCATAAAAACAGCAGCCCTGCCACTGGCCAGGCTGCGAGGAGAACGCTGTGTTGAGAACGCTTTCAATTCTGCTGCTGGCAACCTGCGCGCTGCAGGCTCAGGCCAAGGTCGACAATGTCCAGGCCGCACGCCTGGGCCAGGACTTGACCCCGCTGGGCGGTGAGCGGGCGGGCAATGCCGCCGGCACCATTCCAGCCTGGAGCGGTGGCTTGGCGCAACCGCCGGCCAACTATCAGTCGGGCATGCACCATCCGGACCCTTACAGCAGCGATGCCGCGCTGTATCAGGTCAACAGTCAGAACCTGGAGCAGTACCGGGCGCAGTTGCCAGCTGGGTTACAGGCGCTGCTGGAAAAGAATACGGAGTACTTTCTGCGCGTGTTCCCGACCCGGCGCAGTGCCGCCGCGCCACAGCGTATCTATGACGCCACGCGTTTCAACGCACAGACGGCTGAGCTGATTTCCGGCGGCAATGGTGTAGCCGGCGTGGCGGCCGGGATTCCCTTCCCGCTGCCGAAAACCGGCCAGCAAGTGATCTGGAACCACATCATGCGCTACCGCGGTGACCAGATCAGCTTTGTCACCAATCAGGCGGCGGTGCTGTCTAACGGTGCCTACAACCTGCTCAAGCTCGAGCGCGACATCTACTTCCTCTACGGTCGCGAAGGCGTCAGCCCGCAAGACCTAGATAACACCCTGTTCTACTACAAATACAAGGTGGTCGCGCCGTCCAAGCTGGCCGGTTCGGCACTGGTGGTGCAGGAAACCCTCGACCAGGTGCTGGCGATCCGCAAGGCCTGGCGTTTCAACCGTGGCGAGCGCCGCGTGCGTCGCCTGCCGATGCTCGCCTACGACACCCTGCAGCCAGACACCAACGGCATGGCCACCGCCGACGTGGTCGACGCCTACAACGGTGCGCCGGACCGCTATGAGTGGAGCCTGGTCGGCAAGCAGGAAATGCTGGTGCCGTACAACAGCTATGCCGTGCACCAGAAGGGCATTGCCTACGACAACATCCTGCACCGCAACACCGTCAATCCAGAGCTGTTGCGTTACGAACTGCACCGCGTGTGGATAGTCGAGGCCGATCTGCGCAAAGGCTTTAGCCATCCGTATGCAAAGCGGCGTTTTTATCTCGACGAAGACAGTTGGCAGATCCTTGCCGTCGACTTATATGACAAGAGCGGTGAACTGAGCGGCGTGCAGGAAAGCCACCCGATCAGCTATTACGACGTGCCGATGTTTGGCAGCACCCTGGAAACCATCTACGACTTCAAGGGCGAGCGCTACTTCGTCGATGGCCTGGATAACAACGAGCCGATGTACAACTTCAACGCCAAGCTGACGCCACGCGATTTCACCCCGCAAGCGCTGCGCCGCGAAGGCAACTAAGCCTCGCTCGTACGAAAAAACCGCCTCTTCGCAGGCGTTTTTTTATTGGTTCGTCGGCCTTGGCAGGCGCGGATAAACAATCCCCGCAGCCCTCGATACGGGGATTTTTACCGCCATTACTGGCGCAGACGCGGTGACAACTGACATCCTCGTGTGTGATCCAGGCGGGTGAGGGAGTGCATGACAGCCCGGCTATGTAAAATAGCCGCCATCGAGGGCTGGGTTAAGTGAGCGGTAGTTGTATGGATGTGGCGTCCCCCCTGGCGGCCTACCGACAGGCCATCGAGCAGCAGGGTTTCCAGTCGGATCAAGCGCAGTGGCAGGCCGCGCGCCTGCTGGAGGACTGCCAGCAGGCTTTGCACCGGGCCGACAGCGCTGAGTTAGTGCCGGCCGGGGTGTATCTCTGGGGCCCGGTGGGGCGTGGCAAGACCTGGTTGATGGATCAGTTTCACCGCAGCCTGCGGGTGCCGGCCCGGCGCCAGCACTTTCATCACTTTATGAGTTGGGTGCATCGGCGCCTGTTTCAGCTGACCGGCACGCCCGATCCCTTACGGGCTTTGGCGAGCGAGCTGAGCGCAGAGGTGCGGGTGCTGTGTTTCGACGAGCTGTTCGTCAATGACATCGGCGACGCGATGATTGTCGGTCCTTTGCTGCGTGCGATGTTCGAGGCCGGTGTGGTGCTGGTCGCCACCTCCAACCAGCCGCCGCAGCAGCTGTATGCCGATGGTTTCAACCGCGAGCGCTTTCAGCCGGCGATTGCGGCGATCGAGCAGCATATGCAGGTGTTGGGCATCGATGGCGGTCAGGACCATCGCCTGCACCCCGGCGCTGTGCGCCAGCGCTATTGGGTTGCGCATCCAGAGCGGCCGAGCGGCTTGAATCAGCTGTTCGCGCAGTTGGCGGCGGGGCTGCCGGCATCCTCCGAGCAGATCGTGCTGGGTCGCCGAGCGATCAACGTGGTGCAGCGCAGCGAGCAGGTGCTCTGGTGCCGCTATGCCGAGCTGTGCGAACAACCGTTGTCGGCCCTGGATTTCATCGACTTGTGCGACCGCTTCGCCGCGATTGTGCTGAGCGAGGTGCCCAACCTGAGTGCGCAACAACGCGCCGCGAAGATCGCCCGCGGCACTGAGGACGGTGTCGAGCGGGTGGCGGCCGGTGATCGGCAGTTGCCCGCGCTGTCGGTACATGACGACAGCGTGCGGCGCTTTATCGCCCTGGTGGATGAGTGCTACGACCGCCGCGTGCCGCTGTACCTAGAGGCCCAGGTGCCGTTGGAGCAGTTGTACACCCAGGGTTATCTGGCCTTCCCCTTCCGCCGCACCTTGAGCCGTCTGCACGAGATGCAGTTACAGCGCTTCACCGACGCCTGAACGCGCCAGCGCCTGCCTCGGGCGGGCTGCTGGCCTAGTTGCGGTCGGCGAGGATGCCGATGATAAAGAACACCAGGATCAGCATCGGCGCCAGGGTGAAATTGTTAAACAAGCCCAGGCCCTTGGCCAGGTAAGGCGTGGCGAAGACGATCAGCAAGCCATAGCCCAAGGCGCAGAGCAGCACGAAGATCAGCGTGCGCAGGATGAAGTTCATGCTGCTGGTGTTGCGTTGCACCCAGGCGTTGATGCCGGGGCCGAACAGCACCAGCAGGGTCGCCATGATCGTCAGCGAGATGTCGTAGAGGTGGCTGCGGCTCCAGCGCGACAGGGTGACGATCAGGTCGAGTAGCAGGTCCATCAAGGTTTCCTTAGCCGTGCTGGCGCGAGTGTTAGGGGAGAAAGTGTTGCAGCAGGTCGTTGAGGAACAGCTGGCCTTCGCGGGTGGCGCTCAGGCGCGTCGGATCGCTGTGCAGCAGGCCGCGCTGCTGGGCCTCTGTACGTGCCGCTGCGAGCTGGCTCAAGGGCAGGCCGGTGCGCTGAGTGAATAGCTCGCTGGCGACGCCGTCGGTGAGACGCAGCACATTCATCAGAAACTCAAAGGGCAACTCATCGGCACTCAGTACGCGCTCGCCGGCGTTGAAGCGCTTGCTGCTGTCGAGGTAGTCCTTGGGCAGGCGGGTCTTCCAGCTGCGGCTGATGCGCCCGTCCGGGTTGCTCAACTTGGCGTGGGCGCCGGCACCGATGCCGAGAAAGTCGCCAAAGGTCCAGTAGTTGAGATTATGCCGCGCCGCTTTGCCTGCTTGGGCGTAGGCCGAAACCTCGTACTGCGCATAGCCTTCTGCGGCCAGCAGGGCCTGGCCGGCTTCCTGGATGTCCCAGAGGATGTCGTCCTCGGGCATCACTGGCGGCTGGTTCCAGAACACCGTATTGGGCTCCACCGTCAGCTGGTACCAGGACAGGTGCGTCGGCTGTTGGGCGATGGCGATGCGCAAGTCGCTGAGGGCGTCTTCGATGGACTGATCCGGCAAGCCGTGCATCAGGTCCAGGTTGAAGTTATCGAAACCGGCAGCGCGGGCCATGTCGGCGGCATGCACGGCTTCATCGCCATCGTGGATGCGTCCCAGCGCGATCAATTTTGGGGCCTGGAAGCTCTGCACACCGATCGACAGGCGATTAATACCCAGGCTGCGATAGTCGCGGAACTTGGCCTGCTCGAAGGTGCCTGGGTTAGCTTCCAGGGTGATTTCAATGTCTGGGGCAAACGCCACGCGCTGCTCGATGCCTTGCAGCAGGCGGCCGAGGGCCTTGGCTGAAAACAGGCTGGGCGTGCCGCCGCCGAAGAAAATCGAGGTCAGCGGCCGGCCGTGTACCTGGCCTAACTCGGCTTCGAGGTCGGCGAGCAGGGCGTCGACATATTCTTCTTCCGGCAGGGTCGGTCCGGCGGCATGGGAGTTGAAGTCGCAATACGGGCACTTCTTCACGCACCAGGGGATGTGCACATAGAGTGCCAGTGGCGGCAGTGCGAAGCCGCCGCCGGCAGCGTTACTCATACCAGCCCCAGCCGCTGTTTGAGCAGGGCCATGGCGCGGGCGCGGTGGCTGATCTGGTTCTTCTCGGCGGCCGGCAGCTCGGCGCTGGAACAGTCACGTTCGGGCACCCAGAACAGCGGGTCATAGCCAAAGCCTTCGACGCCTTGCGCGGCGTGCAGGATGCGCCCGTGCCAGAGGCCTTCACAGATAATCGGCAGCGGGTCGTCGGCATGCCGTACCAGCGCCAGGCAGCAGACGAACTGCGCGCCGCGCTCGGCGTCCGGCACCGCCTTCAATACGTCGAGCAGCTTGGCATTATTCGCCGCATCACCCTGGCCGTCGGCATAACGCGCCGAATAGATACCCGGTGCGCCGCCGAGAAAGTCCACCGCCAGGCCGGAGTCGTCAGCCAATGCCGGCAAGCCGGAAACCCGCGCCGCGTTACGCGCCTTGAGGATGGCGTTCTCGATAAATGACAGGCCGGTTTCTTCCGGCTCGACGGCAGAAAACTCACCGACTGAGCGCACACGCACGCTGCTGCCGAGCATGGCTTGCAGTTCTTTGAGTTTGCCGGCGTTGTGGCTGGCCAGTACCAGTTCGTTGAAGTGGATCATGGGTCTGGGAAAAATTCCTGGTTGAACTCGACGCTGTGCGCTACGCCATCAGCCGCGCGGACAGAGAGGGTGAAGCGCAGCATTTCCTGCTGGGTGAAGGGGAACTGCGCCAGGTAGTAGATGGCTTCGCCTTCATTGACCTGCTTGAAGCTGAGCGTATGGCTACGGCCGACCAGGTCTTTGACCTCGCCGCTGACGCTGGCGCTGCTGGCTTTGCCGGCTTTGAGCACGGAAATGTTGACCACTCCGAGGCTCTTGCTGCGGGCCAGGCCGTTGGCGGCGGCAATGTCCGGCTGCAGAAAGCTGGA
Organism: Pseudomonas sp.; assembly: GCA_033720015.1. Taxonomy (GTDB): domain Bacteria; phylum Pseudomonadota; class Gammaproteobacteria; order Pseudomonadales; family Pseudomonadaceae; genus Aquipseudomonas. The sequence goes on along the minus strand of JAWWDH010000041.1, from coordinate 226 downwards.
GTTGAAGGCGATGTAGTGCACATCCAGATCGCCAAAGCTCTGCTTGCGTTCAGCCAGTGCGGGCAGGCTCAGGCATAGGGCGATAAACAACACGGCAATACGATGCATGGTGATTCTCCTGATTCAATCAACCTGAACAGCAGCCCGTTCAGATTGAGGTGTCGGGCTTGGGTGTGGCGCCGCTAATCCGGTAAATACCGATCTCACCTAACAGATTAGGCCAGAT
>JAWWDH010000040.1:0-14256 GCA_033720015.1 Pseudomonas sp. | reverse complement strand
TTTCGCTCGCCGATTGGGGGCGAAAGGAGATCGAGATCGCCCAGACCGAAATGCCCGGACTGATGGCGCTGCGCGAGGAATACGCCGGCAAGCAGCCGCTGAAAGGCGCCCGGATTGCGGGCTGCCTGCACATGACGATCCAGACGGCCGTGCTCATCGAGACGCTGACGGCGCTTGGCGCCGAGGTGCGCTGGTCCTCCTGCAACATCTTCTCGACCCAGGATCACGCGGCGGCGGCCATCGCCGATGCGGGCATCCCGGTCTTCGCCATCAAGGGCCAGACCCTGGAGGAGCATTGGGACTATCTCGACAAGTCCTTCATGTTCGAGGACGGCCCGAACATGATCCTCGACGACGGCGGCGACCTGACCGAGATCCTGCACAAGAAATACCCGCAGATGCTTGAGCGCATCCACGGCGTTACCGAAGAAACCACCACCGGCGTGCACCGCCTGCTGGACATGCTGGCCAAGGGCGAACTGAAAATCCCGGCCATCAACGTCAACGACTCGGTAACCAAGAGCAAGAACGACAACAAGTACGGCTGCCGTCACAGCCTGAGCGACGCGATCAAGCGCGGCACCGACCACCTGCTGTCCGGCAAGCAAGCGCTGGTCATTGGTTACGGTGACGTGGGCAAGGGCTCGGCCCAGTCGCTGCGTCAGGAAGGCATGATCGTCAAGGTCACCGAAGTTGACCCGATCTGCGCCATGCAGGCCTGCATGGACGGCTTCGAGTTGGTTTCGGCATACAAAGACGGCATCAACGACGGCACCGAAGCCAGTGTTGACGCGGCGCTGCTGGGCAAGATCGACCTGATCGTGACCACCACCGGCAACTACAACGTGTGCGACGCGAACATGCTCAAGGCGCTGAAAAAGCGCGCGGTGGTGTGCAACATCGGCCACTTCGACAACGAAATCGACACCGCTTTCATGCGCAAGAACTGGGCATGGGAAGAAGTGAAGCCGCAGGTACACAAGGTTCATCGCACCGGTGCCGGCAGCTTCGACCCACAGAACGATGACTACCTGATCCTGCTGTCGGAAGGTCGCCTGGTTAACCTGGGCAACGCTACGGGCCACCCGAGCCGGATCATGGATGGCTCGTTCGCCAACCAGGTGCTGGCGCAGATCTTCCTGTTCGGCCAGAAGTACGCCGACCTGAGCCCGGCGCAGAAGGCCGAGCGCCTGACGGTGGAAGTGCTGCCGAAGAAACTCGACGAAGAAGTGGCCCTGGAAATGGTCAAAGGCTTCGGCGGCGTGGTGACGCAGCTGACCACTAAGCAAGCCGAGTACATCGGCGTGCCACAGGAAGGCCCGTTCAAGCCACACGCTTACCGCTACTAAGCACAAGCGTAGAGTGGGTTAGTCGCGCAGCGGCTTAACCCACCGGCCCGATCAACCTATGGAGGGTTACGCTTGCGGCTAACCCGCCCTACGGAATTTTCTTATGTCTCAAGAACGCCGTTACAGCTTCGAGTTCTTCCCTACCAAGACCGAAGCCGGGCACGAAAAGCTGATGAATGTGGCGCGCCAGCTGGCGACCTACAACCCAGATTTTTTCTCCTGCACCTACGGTGCCGGTGGCTCCACCCGTGACCGCACCCTGAACACCGTGCTGCAACTCGATGGCGAGATCAAAGTGCCGGCCGCGCCGCACCTGTCCTGCGTCGGTGACAGCAAAGCCGAACTGCGTGACTTGCTCGGCCTGTACAAAAACGCTGGGATCAAGCGCATTGTCGCCCTGCGCGGCGACCTGCCATCCGGCATGGGCATGAGCAGCGGCGAGTTACGCTATGCCAGCGACCTAGTCGAGTTCATCCGTGAAGAAACCGGCGACCACTTTCATATCGAAGTTGCTGCCTACCCAGAAATGCACCCGCAAGCGCGCAACTTCGAAGACGATATCGCCAACTTCGTGCGCAAGGCCAAGGCCGGTGCCGACAGCGCGATCACCCAGTATTTCTTCAACGCCGACAGCTACTTCTACTTCGTCGAGCGCGTGCAGAAACTCGGTGTCGACATCCCTGTGGTGCCGGGCATCATGCCGATCACCAATTACAGCAAGCTGGCGCGTTTCTCTGACTCCTGTGGTGCGGAGATTCCACGCTGGGTGCGCAAGCAACTGGAAGCCTACGGCGATGACACCGGCAGCATCCAGGCCTATGGCGAACAGGTTATTAGCGAAATGTGCGAACGCCTGCTGCAAGGCGGCGCACCGGGCCTGCACTTCTACAGCATGAACCAGGCCGAGCCGAGCCTGGCGATTTGGAACAACCTTAAGCTGCCACGCTAAGCGTTAACAGCAGCTGCATCGGCACCTGCGCCTTGTGGGTGCCGATGACCTTCCGGCCACGGGGCAAGGCCCACCTTGCTTGCGCCGCAGTCTTTTCCCCACGCACCCGGCAAACCGCGGTAGCCTTTTGCAACGCACGGCACGCTCAACGCACAGGCCAAGGCATTCAGCCGCGACGATACTTTCAGCAAGCGTCTAGCCATGCAGGGCTTAGGCGGTTCACAACCATGGAGCGCCGCAATGGCCGCACGAAAAACAATTAATGCCTCCGTATCCCCCAAAGGCAGCCTGGAAACCCTCTCGCAACGTGAAGTACAGCAGCTGCGCGAAACCGGTTCCGGTAGCGTCTATGCGCTGTTCCGCCAGTGCGCGCTGGCAATCCTCAATACCGGCTCGCACAGCGATAACGCCAAGACCATTCTGGAAGCCTACCCGGACTTCGAAATCCGCATCCTGCAACAAGACCGCGGCATCCGCCTGGAGCTGTTCAACGCCCCGGCCGACGCCTTTGTCGATGGCGAAATGATCGCCAGCACCCGCGAAATGCTGTTCAGCGCCCTGCGCGACATCGTCTATACGCAGAGCGAGCTGGAGAACAAGCGGGTCGATTTCGGCAGCTCGCAAGGCATCACCGACTACGTCTTTCACCTGCTACGCAACGCCCACACGCTGCGCGCCGGTGCCGAGCCGAAGATCGTGGTGTGCTGGGGCGGCCACTCGATCAGCACCGAGGAATACAAGTACACCAAGAAAACCGGCCACGAACTGGGCCTGCGCGGGCTGGATATCTGCACCGGCTGCGGCCCCGGCGTGATGAAGGGGCCGATGAAAGGCGCGACCATCTCCCACGCCAAACAGCGCAACGTGCATGGCCGTTACCTCGGCCTCACCGAGCCGGGCATCATTGCCGCCGAAGCACCTAACCCGATCGTCAATGAGCTGGTGATCCTGCCGGATATCGAGAAACGCCTGGAAGCCTTCGTGCGCGTCGGCCACGGCATCATCATCTTCCCCGGCGGGGCCGGCACGGCCGAGGAGCTGCTGTATCTCCTCGGTATCCTCATGCACCCGGACAACCAGAACATCCCTTTCCCGCTGATCATGACCGGGCCAAGCAACGCCGCCGCCTACCTTGAGCAGTTGCACGAATTTATCGGGGTAACCCTGGGTGAAGCCGCGCAGCAGCGTTACAGCATCATCATCAACAACCCGGAACAAGTCGCCCGGGAAATGGCCGAAGGCATCACCGCGGTCAGGCAGTTCCGCCGTGAACATAACGATGCGTTCCACTTCAACTGGCTGTTGAAGATCGACGAAAGCTTCCAGCACCCCTTCGAGCCGACGCACGCCAACATGGCCAGCCTCAAGCTGTCACGCGAGCAGCCCGCACACGAACTGGCGGCCAACCTGCGCCGAGCGTTTTCCGGGATTGTCGCGGGCAACGTCAAGGACAAGGGCATCCGCCTGATTGAGCAACATGGCCCTTACACAATCACCGGCGACCGCGACATCATGCGCCAGCTCGATAAGCTGCTGCAGGCCTTCGTTGAACAACACCGGATGAAGCTGCCAGGCAACACCGCCTATGAGCCCTGCTACCGGCTGACCCAGTAACCGCCGCGCTAAGCCTCCCTGGAGGCTTAGCGCGCTTGCGTGCGCTATCGGCTGATAGCCACCTAGTGATCAAGCGCCCCTGAGCACAAGCGCGGCACTAACAGCCCAGCTGCCCGTTAAGCAGGCCAATGCTGCAGATCAACCCAGCTCTGTTATACTCGGGCCTTCCCGCCAGGCTTGCGCCCGGATGCTAGCCCCCAGAGGCCAGTAGTACCGGACGGGATTACGCCCCCCAAGCGTGATTCAAGCCAGGCAATACACCCCATAGGGCCATGCCCTCACTAGACAGGATTACACATGTCCTTTGCCTCCCTCGGTCTCTCCGAGGCTTTAGTCCGTGCGGTCGAATCCGCCGGCTACACCCAACCCACTCCGGTGCAACAGCGGGCCATCCCCGCCGCGTTGCAAGGTCGCGACCTGATGGTTGCCGCCCAGACGGGTACAGGTAAGACAGGCGGTTTTGCCCTGCCGATCCTCGAACGACTGTTCCCCAATGGTCACCCGGATCGCGAACAGCGACACGGCCCGAAACAACCGCGCGTCCTGGTGCTGACACCGACCCGCGAACTGGCCGCTCAGGTGCATGACAGCTTCAAGCTGTATGCCCGTGATTTGAAATTCGTCAGCGCCTGCATCTTCGGCGGCGTTGGTATGAACCCGCAGGTTCAGGCCCTGGCCAAAGGCGTCGACGTACTGGTGGCTTGCCCCGGACGCCTGCTCGACCTGGCCAACCAGCGCGCCATCGACCTCTCGCATGTAGAAATTCTGGTCCTCGACGAAGCCGACCGCATGCTCGACATGGGCTTTATCCATGACGTGAAAAAGGTCCTCGCCAAGCTGCCGACCAAACGCCAGAACCTGCTGTTCTCGGCAACCTTCTCGAAGGACATTACCGATCTCGCCGGCAAGCTGCTGCACAACCCGGAGCGCATCGAAGTCACGCCGCCGAACACCACGGTCGAGCGTATCGAACAACGCGTATTCCGCGTCCAGGCCAGCCACAAGCGCGCCCTGCTCGCCCACCTGATCACCGCAGGCGCGTGGGAACAGGTACTGGTGTTCACCCGCACCAAGCACGGCGCCAACCGTCTGGCTGAATACCTGGACAAACATGGCCTACCGGCCGTGGCAATCCACGGCAACAAGAGCCAGAACGCCCGCACCAAGGCCCTGGCCGACTTCAAGGCGAACAAGGTGCGCATCCTGGTGGCCACCGATATCGCCGCCCGCGGCCTGGACATCGATCAGCTGCCGCATGTAGTCAACTTCGAGCTGCCGAATATCGAAGAAGATTATGTGCACCGTATTGGCCGTACCGGCCGTGCAGGTCGCAGCGGTGAGGCGATCTCCATGGTTGCCCCGGATGAAGAAAAGCTGCTCAAAGGTATTGAGCGTATGACCAAGCAGAAAATCGCTGATGGCGACCTGCTCGGTTTTGATGCCAGCACCGTTGAAGCTGAACGCCCGGAAGTGCGTGAGCCGCAGAAGCCACGCCAACCACGCGGTGCCAAGCCAGAAGGTGAACGCCATGGCGGCGGCCGTAAAGACAAAGGCAAGGACAGCGGTCGTGACAACAGCCGCAGCAAGCCCCAGGGCGGCCGCAGCCAACAGCCACGTAGTTCGTCAGCGGCCCGTACGAGCACGCCAGCCGTGCCCGCACTGCCTCCAGACCGTGCGCCGGACGAGTTCCGCGATGATGAAATCGATAATTTCGGCAACCGTGCCGACTATGTAAGCCCGAACCAGAACAAGCAGCAGAACCGTGGCCGTCGGCCCGGTGCGCCTGCTTCCGGTCCGAGCGCCAGCAATGGCGTCGGTCAAGGTGCTCGCCCAGCCAATAAGCCACGCAGCAGTGGCGGCGGTGCAAATGCTGGCGCTGGCGCACAAGGCCGCCGCCAGGGTGCGGGCTCAGGTGGCCAGGGTCGTAATGGCTCCGGCCGTGCACGTCCGCCGCGCGACACCCGCACCACCTCGCTGAACCGCGATGAGCTGCCACGCGCGGAAGCGGCCGTGAAAAGCCCACGCGACAAGCAGCCGATAATCGTACACAAAGGCTCACGCCTGGATCGCCTGCCGACGGCCGAGCAGCTCGACGAGCTGGCGAGCGCACGTCCGCGTGGCGAAAAACCGGCCCTGCTGACGCGCAACCGCGAAGAGTCATAGTCAGCTAGCCGCACACGAAAACGCCGCCCAATGGGCGGCGTTTTTGTTGCGGCTGCCGCTGCAGGAGCGATGAGTCACGCCGCTGCGCGGCTAACCCGTCCTACTTGCTTACTGGCGCACGCCTTCAACCGAGATGATCAGCTCAACTTCCTGAGAAGCCGGGCCGAGGTCTTTCTGGATGTCGAAGTCTTTCAGCTTCAGTGTGGTGCTGCCCTCAAAACCGGCGCGATAGCCGCCCCATGGGTCCTTGCCTTCACCGATGAACTTGGCGGCAATCACCACTGGTTTGGTCACGCCATTGAGGGTCAGGTTGCCGGTGATATCGGCAGTGCCTTCACCCGTGGATTTGACCGCCGTCGAGGCGAAGGTAGCGGTTGGGTGCTCGCCGACGTTGAGGAAATCATCACTGCGCAGGTGCTTGTCGCGCTCGGCATGGTTGGTGTCAACGCTGGTAGTGTTCAGCGTGACGTTGACCTTGCTGTCCTGCGGTTTGGCGGCATCAAAGCTGAAGCTGCCATCGAAATCCTTGAAAGTGCCGTACAGCCAGCTGTAGCCCAGGTGGCTGATCTTGAAGTTGACGAAGGCGTGCTGGCCTTGCTTGTCGATGGCGTAATCGGCGGCCATCGCCTGGCCGGCACCCATCAGTGCGCCACCAAGTGCCAGGGCTACGAGGGTTTTCTTCAACATGGGCATGCTCCTTGTGAGTGTGGAATGGGGGCGTGGTAAGCCAGCCCCGGAAAACAGCCAACAGCTACTAACGACCGAACATCCGCGTAAGCGTCCGGTCGCGATCAATAAAATGGTGCTTCAACGCAGCCAATGCATGGATACCGGCGAAGATCACCAGCGTCCAGGCCAGGTATTCATGCACTAGCCCGGCGATATCTTCCTGATCAGGAATGCTGGTCAGGGTCGCCGGCACCTCGAACAGACCAAACACCTCGATACCACGGCCATCGGCAGTGGAGATCAGATAACCGGCGATCATCAGCACAAACAAACCCAGGTACAGGAAGCTGTGGCCCAACTTGCTGGCCAGGCGAGTAATCCGTCCGTGGTTCGGCAAGCTGGCCGGTGGCGGACTGAACCAGCGCCACACCACCCGCCCCAACATCAGCGCAAAGAGCAGCAGGCCGATGCTTTTATGCAGGTCCGGCGCAGTCTTGTACCAACCACTGTAATAGTCCAAGCCAACCATCCAGTAACCCAAGGCAAACAAACCGAACACGGCCACGGCCACCAACCAGTGCATCAGGATGCTGACCAGGCCGTAGTGAGAAGAGCTATTGCGCCATTGCATTGCAAACGTTCCAAAAATAAGGGTTAGCACCATCAATTGAGCAAGACTATCAACAAACCTATCGACAAAAAGCGGAATTTTTCGCTTTGAAATATCGAGAAATACGATGCTTCATCCAGCCCATTTACTCAGGCACATTAGTCTAGCTGGGCTCGGCAAAGTTCTACTGGCGGGCTATAGAGCTCAAGACAGAGCGGGTCAGCAGGAGACTAGGGCAATCGTGCATGCTCTGCCGTCCATCCGTGCCAGTGCTTCTGATAGGCTTGCAACCGATGATTAAGTGTCGAGGGATGAGTAAAACGATGAGCCTGAATGACCAGTGGATGCAACGTGACCTGAAGGTGCTGTGGCACCCCTGCACGCAAATGAAGGATCACGAGCAGTTACCTCTGGTGCCGATCAAGCGCGGCGAAGGCGTTTGGCTGGAGGACTTTGACGGCAAGCGTTATATCGACGCCGTCAGCTCTTGGTGGGTCAACGTGTTCGGTCACGCCAACCCGCGCATCAACCAGCGCATCAAGGATCAGGTCGACCAGCTGGAGCACGTGATTCTTGCCGGCTTTAGCCATCAACCGGTGATCGAACTGTCCGAGCGCCTGGTCAAAATGACGCCTGCGGGCCTCGACCGGGTGTTCTACGCCGACAATGGCTCTTCGTGCATCGAAGTCGCGCTGAAGATGAGCTTTCACTACTGGCTCAACGTCGGCAAACCCGCGAAGAAACGCTTCGTCACCCTGAGCAACAGCTACCACGGCGAAACCATCGCGGCGATGTCGGTCGGCGATGTCGCGCTGTTCACCGACACCTACAAGGCGCTTTTGCTCGACACCATCAAAGTACCCAGCCCGGACTGTTACCACCGCCCCGAAGGCGTGAGCTGGGAAGCCCACTCGCGGGTCATGTTCGCCCATATGGAGCAGACCCTGGCCGAGTACGGCCATGAGGTCGCCGCGGTGATAGTCGAGCCGCTGATTCAGGGCGCTGGCGGCATGCGCATGTACCACCCGATCTACCTCAAGCTGCTCCGTGAAGCCTGCGACCGCTACGGCGTGCACCTGATCCACGACGAAATCGCCGTGGGCTTCGGCCGCACCGGGTCGATGTTCGCCTGCGAACAGGCCGGCATCCGCCCGGACTTCCTCTGCCTGTCGAAAGCCCTCACCGGCGGTTACCTGCCCCTGGCTGCATGCGTGACCACTGACGAGGTGTACCAGGCGTTCTATGACGATTACTCGACCCTGCGCGCCTTCCTGCATTCACACAGCTACACCGGCAACCCGCTGGCCTGCGCGGCTGCTCTGGCAACCCTGGACATCTTCGAGCAGGACAACGTGATCGAAGCCAACAAGGCCCTGGCCAGCCGCATGGCCAGCGCCACTGCACACTTGGCCGACCACCCGCATGTCGCCGAAGTGCGCCAGACCGGCATGGCCCTGGCCATCGAGATGGTGCAGGACAAAGCCAGCAAAACCGCTTATCCCTGGCAGGAACGCCGCGGCCTCAAGGTGTTCCAGCACGCCCTTACGCGCGGCGCACTGCTGCGCCCGCTGGGCAGCGTGGTGTACTTCCTGCCGCCCTACGTGATCACCCCCGAACAGATCGACTTTCTCGCCGAAGTGGCCAGTGAAGGCATCGACATCGCCACCCGCTCCTCGGTCAGCGTGGCGCAAGGCAATGCCAACTACCCGGATTTTCGCGATCCGGGTTAACTCTTCACGGCCTGCCGGCTGTATGCGGCGCGGCTGAGGCGGTAAGCTTGCCGTCTCAACTGTGCCGCTGCAGCGATCCTTCCATGCGCCTTTCTCGTTTCTTTATCGATGCCCCACTGTCCCTCGGCCAGCACGAGCTGCCAGAAGCCCAGGCCCATTACATCGGCCGCGTGCTGCGCCACGCCGTGGGCGATACGGTGCAACTGTTCGATGGCAGTGGCCAGGAGTACCTGGGCGAACTGGTTGAGGTGGGCAAGAAAAATGTCCGCGTCGAGTTGCGCGAAACCTTCGCCGGCCAGGCTCAATCACCCTTGCAGATTCATCTCGGCCAGGGCCTGTCGCGCGGCGAGCGGATGGACTGGGCGATTCAGAAAGCCACCGAATTGGGTGCCAATGAAATTAGCCTGATCGTCAGCGAGCGCTGCGAAGTGCGCCTCAAAGATGAGCGCGCCGACAAACGCATGGCACACTGGCGACAGGTGGCGATCAGCGCCTGCGAACAATGTGGTCGTTCGGTGCTGCCGATCATTTATCCGCCGATCAGCCTCAATGAGTGGCTGGCGCAGACCAGCGCCGAATTGAAGCTGGTTTTGCACCCGGTTGCCGAACCCTGGGCCAGCCACCCGCAGCCTAAGTCCCTGGCGTTCTTGATCGGCCCGGAAGGTGGCCTCAGCGACAACGAGGTGGCCCTGGCCAAGCAGCACAACTTCCATGCCGCACGCCTCGGCCCGCGCGTTCTGCGCACCGAAACGGCGCCGGTGGTGGCGCTGAGCGTGGCGCAACAATTATGGGGCGATTTCTAACGTGAGACATAAAAAAGCCCGCTGACGCGGGCTTTTTCGTTTATCGGGGATCAGATCAGTCCGGCATCGGCCAGTTTCTGTTCCAAGCCAAGCAGATCCGGAATCTTCAACACGGCTTCGCCAAATTGCACCGCATCCAGCTCCAGTGGCGACAACCCGACATCCGCCCGTACCAGCTCGGCCCCGACCTTGATCGAACGTGGAATACCTTGCACCAGCACGGCAATAAACTTGACCGCTGGACGTCCGCCCAAGGCATTGATCACCGCCACCCGAGAGCCAGAGCTGACAATCGCCTGGCCATCCGAAGCAGCCTCGAACGACAACAGCGGCAAGCGTAGGTCACGCCAGGCAATCTGTCCGAGAAACCAGTTCGGCATGCCCTCACTGGTCTGCGGCGCACGGTAAGGAATCAGCTCGGCGACCGCTACGTTGGGCAGTAACAGAGTACGGTCAGTCAAGGGCATCAACAGGCCGGTCAGGCTAGTGACGCTATTCTGCGTGGCAACGGCTTGGCTCATGAAAGTATCCTAATTAACGGCACTGCTCGGCCAAATGGTTGACCAGGGCGGTGGCCAGCTCGCGTGGGTCACCGCTGTAGCTGCTGTAGCCCGCTTCACGCAGGCTGTCCGGCATGCTCGGGCACGCGCAACTGTCGGCACGCTGGGTCCAGATCAGGCCACCCTGGCGGAGCACATAAGCGGCCGCTGCACTGCCGTCGCTGCCCATACCGCTGAAGGCAATGACGCCGCTCAGCGCAGCGAAATGCTGGGCCAGGTTGAGCATCATCTGATCGATCGACGGGCTGTAGGGCTCCGGCCAACCGCGTTCGGCTATCTGCATCTGGCCTTCGTCGTCGAAGCCCAGCTCGTGACTGATCGGCACTACCACCACTTCACCACAGCGCAACGCATCACCGTGGCGCGCCAGGTTGACATGCCATTGGCTGTGTCGGCCCACCGCCTGCGGCAGCGTGCTCTCAAAGCTGGCATCAATATGCTGGGCGTAGACAAAGCCCACCGGCAAACCGCCCGGTAAGGCATCGAGAAAAGCCTTCACCGCCGCCGGACCACCCAAGGACGCCGCCAACAACCAGACTTGGCGGGCCGGCTCGCCTGCAACCAGTGGGGTATCCGCCAGCACGGCCGGCAAATCCAGACGCGACGGCCGCTGCGCGTCTGCCAGCAAGGCTTCCAGGCTCTGACCAACGGCTTGCGACGGGTCGCCGACCAGCTTCTTCAGTTTGCCAAACAGTCGCCGTTCCCAGCGTGGGTAGTTCTCCGAGTGACGCTCAGGCGCGTGGCCTTCGCCAAACAACACGGGAACCAAGGCGCTTTCCATCAGGTTATCGATCAGCGGCGAATCATCCGACTGAGCCAGATCAACCAGCCACAAATCAGTCTCGCAAGCGCTCAGGGTTTCCTGGTCAAGGCGTGCCGGGTCGCTGTTCATCACCACCTGATAGCCACTGCCCGTCAGCGCTTGCTGCAGCACATGGCGCTGCAACGAGGTATCGGCAATCACCGCAATACGGGCTGCAGTTTTCTCACTCATGTGCGGTTTACCGGGTGGCGACCCACCAGTTGCTGAATAGTCTCAAGCAGCAAGGACTCTTGGTAAGGCTTACCCAGGTACTCGTTGACGCCGATGCTCATGGCTCGCTCGCGGTGCTTCTCACCGGTACGCGAGGTAATCATGATGATCGGCAGGTCTTTCAGGCCTTCATCGTGGCGCACCAGGGTTGCCACTTCGAAGCCATCCATACGCGGCATTTCAATATCCAGCAGCATGATGTCGGGCTTGCGCTCCTGCAGCTGGGAGATGGCATCGACGCCGTCTTTGGCGGTCAATACGTTCATGCCGTTACGCTCGAGCAGGCGACTGGTGACCTTGCGCACGGTGACCGAATCATCGACCACCATGACCAGCGTCGGCCGATCCGCTTCGATCTCGGCGGCGCTGGCTGATTGTTTAAGCTGGCGCGGCTGCAACTGGGTAAGCAGATGCGCGTGCAACACCCGAATGGTCGCCAGCAGATCAAGAATCACCACCACGCGGCCGTCACCGAGAATGGTTGCACCGGAAATCCCGTGCACACCAGCGAACTGCGGGCCAAGGCTCTTCACCACGATCTCGCGTGAGCCGGCCAGGGAGTCGACCTGCACGGCCACCGCGTGCTCCTTGGAGCGCACCAGAATCACCGGTAGCGGCAGGCTCTGCCCGACCAGCTTGGGCTGCTGACCGTTGTTCAACAGGTCACCCAGGTAGCGCAGCTCATAGCTCTGACCGGCGTACTCAAAGCGCGGCGCATCCGGCGCGTAATAGGCCTCAAGCTCATACGGCGATACCCGCACGATACCTTCGATGGTGTTCAACGGAATGGCGTACAGGTCTTCACCGGAGAGCACCATCAGCGCACGGTTGACCGACACGGTGAACGGCAGACGAATGGTGAAGGTAGTGCCGGTACCCGGCAGCGACTCGATGCTCATCGAGCCACCGAGCTGCTTCACTTCCGAATGCACCACGTCCATGCCCACACCACGACCGGAAATCTGCGTGACTTTCTCGGCCGTAGAGAAGCCGGCTTCAAGAATAAACTGCAGCACTTCGTAGTCAGTCAGGTCCGAATCGGCGTCCATCAGGCCGCGCTCGATAGCTTTGCGCTTAACCGCATCCAGGCGAATGCCGCCGCCGTCATCCGCCAGCGTCATGACGATATCGCCACCCTCGCGACCGAGCGCCAGGCGAATGCTACCCTGCTCCGGCTTACCGGCCGCGCGGCGCACATCAGCCGCTTCGATGCCGTGGTCGACGGCGTTACGCAGCATGTGCTCCAGCGGCGCGACGATACGCTCGAGGACGGTACGGTCCATCTCGCCATCGGCGTTGCCGACGACAAACTCGACTTGCTTGCCCAGCTCAGCGGAAATCTGCCGCACGATGCGGCGCAGCCGCGGCACCAAGCGGTCAAATGGCACCATGCGCGTACGCATCAAGCCTTCCTGCAGCTCGGAGTTGACCCGCGCCTGTTGCAGCAACAGGGTTTCCGCATCGCGGTTACGCGCGGCCAGGGTTTCCTTTAGATCGAGCAGGTCGGAGGCGGATTCGAACAGTGCGCGGGACAGCTGCTGCAACTGTGAGTGACGGTCCATCTCCAATGGGTCGAAATCGTCATAGCCCACACGCTCGGCTTCAGCCTCGATGCGGCTCAGGATCTGCGCCTGAGTTTCAGTATCGAGGCGGCGCAGCTGATCACGCACGCGGTCAATGGTGGACTCCATCTCACTCAGGGTGAAACCGAAGTCACTCACCTGCTGTTCGACACGGCCACGGAAAATTGAGGTTTCACCAGCCAGGTTAACCAGGCCTTCGAGCAATTCGGCGGGGACCTTGACCAGCTCCTGGGGCGCACGGCGCGAAGCGGCTTCCTGCGCCGCCTCTTCGGCGCGACGCACGAACGGCAAGACTTTGGCCATCAGCTCCTGCGCCGGCATGGCACTGGGCGCGACGATCGGCGAACTCAGCTCCGGCAAGCGCGCGGCGTGCTCGGCAACTGGCGCAAGCGCTGGCGTAGCCGCCGCCTCGTCCACCAGGCTGTCGTGCAGACGCTGACGCAGCACGTCGAGGTCCTGCTGCAACCCTTCAAAGCCCGACTGCACATCGACAAACACACTTTGCGGCCAAGGCGAGCCTTGGGCTTGAGCTTCGGTCAGGTGCTGTTCGAGGTCATGGGTCAAGTCGCCCAGACGTTTCTGACCAGCCAGACGCGCACCACCCTTAAGGGTGTGCAGGATGCGCAGCATATCGTCAATGGCGCTGCCGTCTTCACGATCAGCCTCCCAACGGCCGATCGCCTCCTCCATGGCCTCCAGCAGGTCGTCAGCTTCTTCAAGAAAGATGTCGAGGATGTCCGACTCACCTTCATCGGGCTGATCTTCGGCGGCCTTAAGAGCAACCGCGGAAGGCATGCTTAGCTGCTCATCCGGGTTAGCACGAAAACCCTTGATGGTTTCGATCAGCGCATCGCCGCTCGGCACGCCGCGTTTGTCGCGAACGGCCTCCAGCATCTCCGCCAGGCTGTCATGACAGGCCTGAAGCAAGCCGAACAGGTCTTGGCTGGCGCGCAAACGGCCATCGCCAAGACCTTCATAGAGGAACTCCAGCTCGTGCGCCAGATCACCAATCTCACGGATTTCGGCCATGCGTGCGCCACCCTTGAGGGTGTGTAAATCACGCTGCAGCGATTCCAGTTCGAGGCTGTTATTGACGTCATCCATCCAGCGTTGCAGCGCCGCACCGGCGCTGTCGATGATGTCGAAACCCTCCTCAAGGAAGATCTCCACCAGCTCTTGATCACGCTCTTCAT
>JAWWDH010000039.1:0-14334 GCA_033720015.1 Pseudomonas sp. | reverse complement strand
TCCTTCTCGCGGTAGTGCACAGCCAGCACCACTTCGCAGTACTTGGTGGCCATACCGACCAGTGCGGTGCACCACATCCAGAACAGTGCGCCTGGGCCGCCAAGGAAGATTGCGGTGGCCACACCGGCGATATTACCGGTACCGACGGTGGCAGCCAGACAGGTCATTAGCGCCTGGAACGGGCTGATTTCGCCACTTTCCTCGTCGCCTTTCTTGCGACCTTGCCACATCAGTTTGAAGCCAGCGCCAATCTTGCTCAGGGGCATAAACTTCAGGCGCAGCATGAGGAACAGACCGGTGCCGAGAATCAGCACCAGCATGGGTGGGCCCCAGACCACGCCATTGAGTTGATTAACCAGGGTGTTGACGAATTCCATGCTCATTTCCTTATTGTTTTAGTGAACGCGAGGTGGATAGCCATCGCTTATCCGATTGCCGGGTAGGCCACGCTGTTACGCAAAACGCGAGCCGGGTTGGCGCGGTTACAAACAACGCATCGGGCTATATCAGCCAGCAAGACGACTGCCCAGTGATTAGCGGCAGCCAGTATATGGAGACTGGGATAGTGGTTTTCACCGTTTAGATTTAAACGCTCAGACATTTTGAGCGCGGCGTGCAATTAAAACGCGAATTAACCGGCTTAATCCAGCGTTTGCCCGCACAAACGGCACCTAAAA
Source organism: Pseudomonas sp. (assembly GCA_033720015.1). Lineage (GTDB taxonomy): Bacteria > Pseudomonadota > Gammaproteobacteria > Pseudomonadales > Pseudomonadaceae > Aquipseudomonas. The sequence goes on along the minus strand of JAWWDH010000039.1, from coordinate 13,657 downwards.
ATCTCGGCGATAGAACAGGTCGAGCGAGCTGGCCAGTCCGCTGGCAGCTTCAAGATAGAGCCTGCGGCTCAATTCATAGCGCAACGCGATGGTATTCGCCGGTTCGAACACCCCGACGCCATAACGCAGGCTCAAGCGTTCCGACAAATTACCGCTGGCCACCACACTGGTGGTCAGCCCCGAGCCCTCGGTATCAAGCTGAAAGTCGTTGATCCCCAACCCTTGGGCCAGGTTATTAACCAGCGGCGCACTGCCGGCCATGCCTAACGCCAGCGCAGCCTGGGCAAGCATGTTGTTATCACCACCGCCCTGCCCCAATGGACGGCCCATGACCAGGTAGGACAACGCCTGCTCCTGGCTCATCGCCGGCTCGGAAAACACTTCACTGGTCGGTTGCGCGGCATTACCGCTTAGGCGCAGACCAGCAACGACATCATCGACTTGGCGCACGGCCTCGATATCCAGAAACGGCTGGTCTATCGGCCCGGCGAACAACAGGCGCGCACGGCGTACGTTAAGGCGCTGACCGTAGGCGCGAAAACGCCCCTTATTCAGATTCAACTCGCCGCGGGTATCCAGGTCATTGCCGATGTGCACGCGGCCCTGCAGCTCGGCCTTCAAGCCAAAACCACTGAACGTCAGGCGTTCCTGACCGACTTCGACATCAATGTCCATGGCAATTGCCGTGGCTTGCTGCTGCGCGCTGTCACGCCCCAGCACATGCGCATCGCTGGAAATCTGCACCGTCGAAGGCGGCAACTCGCGTATCTCTATCTTGCCGCTGGGGATCAGCACCTTGCCCGCCACCGACAATTGCTGATCACGCAAACGCAGGCGCAGGTCCGGCTCAACTTGCACTGTCGCGTAAGGTTCCACGGCCACAGGCAGACGACTGCCACGTAGCTGCATGTCGGCCGCCAGCCCGGTCGTCCAGTTCAACTCGCCATTGAGACTGCCCTGGCCCTGTTCGCCGCTGCGCCAATCCCCCTCCAGCAGCAGCCGTTCGCCCTCGATGCGGGCCTGCAGTTGCAGCTGCTCGATGTTCATGGGCAACTCACCACCGGCTATTACGCCATTACTGAGGCGCAAGCTGCCATTGACCTGCGGCGCCAGCAGCCCGCCCGACAGGCTGCCCGAGCCATTCAACTGCCCGGCGATGCGCTCAACCTTCGGCACAAACGGGCGAACCAGTGCCAGGTCCAGGCCACTCAGGCGGAAGCTGCCAGACAAGGGTTTGCTCGCCGGACGCGGGTCAAGCTGAGCGTCCAAGGCCAGTTCGCCTATCGCCGGGCCGCGCAGGAGCAGCGAGCTGTCGATGCGTTGCGGGCGAATCTGCGTATCCAGGCGCAGACTGTCATAGGCAAACTCCAGCCATTGCTGCTGGTCGCGAATACGCCAGATGCCACTGCCGGCATCCAGCGACAAGCGACCGTTCGGGCCGCTGGCCGGCAGTGCGAGCTGTAATTGGCCATTGAGTTGCCCCTGCCAGGTGAAATCCTTGGGTAGCCACTCGGCCAGGCTGTCCATGGGGAAGTTGCTCAGTTGGTAGTCCAGCGTCGGCTCCGGCAACAAGCTCTGTTCTGCCCCGCACAGGCTGGCCTTGCCGGCGCGCCAGCAATGCGCGCCCAGGCTGAGCTGACCATTGGCCAGGCGCACCAAGGTGGCCGGCTGCTGCAGACGCCAGTCCTGGCCGCCGCTTTGCACCTCGCCACGGCTCAGACTGCCGCGCCAATTGCCCTTATCCAAACGCCCCATCAAAGCCAGTTGGCTGTTGAGCAAGGGGCCTTGCAACTGCAACTCAAGACTCTGCTGGTGCTGATCACCAGCGGCCGTGACATCCAGCCGGCCCAGTGCAGTTTCGCCAAGCTGAATACCCTGCGCCGCCAGGGTTAACTGACCGCGCTGAGCGCTGTTGAGGCTGGCGTCGAGCGTGAGCTGCCGCAAGCGTTGATCGGCATAGGCCAGGCGCTGGCCTTTAAGCTGCAACTGGCCCTGCGGCGCTTGCAGCTTGCCCGCCAGATCTAGCTGACCGCTGAGCTGGCCCTGTAAACCCGGCCAAAGCTGACCCAGGCGTGGCATGGCCAGCAGCAACTGGCCGCTGAGCTGGTGGCGCAAAGCGGCCTGACCACTGATGCGGTTATCGCCGAGGCGCACATCCAAACTACTGAGCTCGCCCTGCTCCAGGCCACCCGTGAATTTCGCCAACAGCTTGGCCGGTTGTCCGCGCAGGCGGCCACTCAGGTCGATGTCGGCATTCAGGTTGAGCTGCCCATCGCGCAGATTGCCGGCGCTGTTTAAGGGGCCGGCCAGGCTACCGGGCAATTCGGCCAGCCAGTAGGCGGGGTCAAGCTGACTCAACTGCAGGCGTACATCCCAGCTCAGCTGCTCGGCAAAACCCAGGCTGACCTGGCCTTCGGCGCGGCCCTGACCGGCTTGCAGACGCAGTTCGGGCAGGTACAGCTTTTGCAAATCGCCACTCAGCGGGCTCTGCAGGCTGAAGGCTCCGGCCGGGCCATCCAGCTCGGCAGCGAAATGCCCAAGGTAATTGCCTGCTTGATAGGCCAACTCACCCTTGAGCTCGCGTAACGCTACCGGCGGTTCTTCTGCCAGCGGATAAAGGCGTTGCCAGGGGAAATTCTGCCAATTGAAGCGGCTCTCCAGGCTCAGGCCCTGCTGCCAGTTCAGCTCGCCACTGACCTGCACCTGTTGTTTAGGATTAGCGCTCAAGCTCAGGTTGCTGATCGTCGCACCGTCAGCCTTGAGCAATCCCGCCAGCGCCAAGGCCACCGGTCCTTCGGCGGCTGGAAGGTTGGCACTGCCAACAACCTGATAGCCGCCCTGCAAATCGCCTTGGGCACTCAACTCAAGCTGTTCCAGGTTCAGGCTATCCGGCAACTCGGCACTGGCCTTGAAGGCCGCCACCTGCAAGCGCAGCTGGGCGGGCAGGTGCTCCGCCAAAGGCTGCAACCAGCCGCTCAACTCGCCCTGCAGATAACCGCTGCTGCTGGCCGTAACCTGCACGCGCTCGCGCAGTTCACCGTTAAGTTGCAGCGTCACCGGCCAGGTTTGTTGCTCAGGCGCCGGCAGTTGCAGTTGCCCGCTGAGTTGCAAAGGCCAGTTGCCGCTGGTTTGTACCTGGCCCTGGAGCACCAAGTCGAGGTCAGCGGCGTGCAGGCTGATGTTGTCCAGCTGGATACCTTGCGCCGTCCAGCGTGCGGCCAGTTGGAGGCCGCGAAGTTGCTCGACGCCATTCAGTTGCAGGCTGGCGATGCGCACTTCGCCCAGTTGCAGCGCCAGCGGCAGGCTCACGTCCGGCAGGCTGAATGGTTCGCTGTTGGGCTGTTCCTCTGCGGGCAACACCAGGATGATCGGCCCGCTGTGCAATTGCTCGACACACAGGGTCAAGCGCAGCAGGCAGGCGGGCGACCAGGTCAGGCTCGGGGCCTGCACTTCAACGCGGCTCTGGCCTTGTTGCCAGCGTAATTGCTCAGCCCGCCAGGCACCGCCCAAGCGCCCGCTGAAGCCGTCCACCTGTAAACCCGGCACCTGAGCCAACAGCCAGCGGCTGCCGCCTTGTGTACCCAGCAGCACACTCAAACCAAGCGCCAACACGCACAGCAGCCCCAGCAGCGCGAACAGGCTATTACGCAGTAGGTGCTTCACAGTTCAGGGCCCATGGAGAAGTGCAGGCGGATGCCGCCTTGATCATCCAGCGGATGGGCCAAGTCGAGGCGCAGTGGGCCGAGTGGCGAGACCCAGCGCACGCCAAGGCCCACGGCGCTTTTCAGCGACGGAAGCTGCAACGAATCGAAGGTATTGCCTTGGTCGACAAAGCTCGCCAGGCGCCAACGCTCGGTCAGGCTGTATTGATATTCCAGGCTGCTACTAAACAGGTAGCGGCCGCCGACTTTGTCGCCCGCGCTATTCTCCGGCGACAGGCTCTGGTAGTCGTAACCGCGCACACTTTGGTCGCCGCCGGCAAAAAACCGTAGCGACGGCGGCACCTGCGCAAAGCCATTCGATTCAGTGCCCCCCACCTGCACGCGGCCGAGTAGGCGGTGGCGCTTAAATACCGTGGTCAGCCCTTTGAGCTGGATATTGCCGTGCAACACATTGGCGTCGGACAACAACCCCTTGGCCGCCCCGGCCAGGTCAAATTGCAGGCGGTAACCGTGATTCGGATCAATCTGATTGTCACTGTGCAGGTAGGAGTAGCTGATGCCTGGCATCAACAACGTGCTGGTACCAGCGTCATCGCCGAGGACGTACTGCTCATGCCGCCACTTCAGCTCCAGCACCCGCTGCCAACCGTTATCCAGCTTGCTGTGCCACTCCGGGCCAAACGTCAGCAGACGGCTGTTGCTGTCGGTATCGGCCAGCTCCTCGGCCTGGTAACCGCCGGCGACCCGCAACTTGTCGGTTAGCGGCGGATCAAGCGGTACGTCGTACCACAGGCCGACATTCTGCCGCGGTGCCGACAGTTCAAACTCCGCACCATAACTGTGCCCCTGCGGATTGGCCCAGTGCCGGGTCCAGTTGCCGCGCCCACGCGGGCCAACATCGGTGGAAAATCCCACGCCCAAACCCATGCTGCGGGGCTTGCGTGCCTGCAATTGCACCACAACCGGAATCTGCTCGGCGGCCGCGCTGCTCGGATTGGCATCCACCTGCACCGATTCGAAATATCCACTGGAACGCAGTGCCTGATACAACTCGGCAATCAGCGCAGAGTCATAGGGGCTATCTGCCGGGAACGGCACCATGCGCTGCAACAGTTGATCATCAAAGGGCGCATCACCGACAAAGCTCACCGCGCCAAGCTGATAGCGAGGGCCGCTGACATAGACCAGCTCGATATCGGCAACCCCGGCTTCCGGATCGATGGTCAGGCGTTGATGGCTGAAACGTCCGGCGAAGAAACCATAACGTGAAGCCTGATTCTGGATGTCCCGCTTGGCCGCATCGTAACGTCCGTGATTGAGCTGAGCGCCGCTGCGCAGTTGCGGGTCGTTGGGTGTACGGAAGGCGCGCAGTTGCGCGGCCGGGCCGTCGATGCGCACCAGCACATCACGCAGGTGCACCGGCTCGCCGGGTTGAATCTTCAAGGTCAGGCGCGGGGTCTTGCCTTCGCTGACCTCGGTGGTGATCTGTGCCTGATAGTAGCCCAGGGCTTGCGCGGCTTTTTCCGCCTGACTCTCGGCTACCCGACGGTAACGCTGCAGTGCTTCAGCATCCCGCTCGCCCAAGCTGCCGATATAGCCTTCGATATTGTTTTTCAACGCAGTGTTGGCCGGCTCAACCCGCACGCGCAGCTGCGCCTCGGCCAGGGCCGTAGCACTCAGCAGTAGCAGGCAAAGCCCGGCAAGAAAATTGGGGAACACAGACATACGGCGATGCTAGCACGAGCCAGTGGCCGTTTTAGCCCACCAGCACCTGGATTAATTGCGCCTCGGTGTGCAATCAGCCACACCGAGTGCGCGACTATCAGGCACTGACTTTAACCGCCAGTTGTGGGCTGGGATGGAAGAAGACGTGCTCGATGATCGGGCCGATGGCCACCTCGCCGATTTCCTCGTAACCCTGACGTTTGTAGAAATCCAGGTAGTGTGCGTTGCCCGTATCCAGCACCACGCCCTGTGAACTGGCATCTTCAGCGCACCAGTTATGCAGCGCCTCAAGCAGCTGCTCGCCAAGATGCTTGCCCTGGTACTGCGGGTGAATACCGAGCAGTGGCAACACGTGATACGGCCCTGGCGGCAGGCAGGCGATCACCGCATCGTGGTAAGCCAGATAACGCTTGGTGCAGCGAAAACCTGCGGTCAGCAGCATGCGCATGCGCCAACCCCAGCTCTCGGTGATGTCCATGCGCCGCTGTGGCGGGGCGATCAGTGCCATGCCGATCAAGCGATCATCAATCAGCAAACCAATGGCCGGCAGGTCTTCGGAAAAATGCTGCTGCACCAGCTCGCGCACCGTCGCGCGCACACGCTGGTCGTAACCGGGGCGCTCGGCTTCAAACAGATAGGCGAAGGTCGGGTCATGGCGGTAGGCGTGATACAACAACGAACGCGCTTCGCGGGCATAGCCGCTATCGAGCATGCGAACTTCGGCGAGACTGTTGGGCATCGGGTTGACCTCTTTTTTCTTGATTTAACGGGCCTGCAGCCACGTTAGCACCGTGCACCACCCGCCGCCACAGGCTGGCCGTTAGCGCCCACAATGGGCTAGCATCGCGGGTTTTCCAGAACGCCACTCAGGACAGCCGCCCATGAAGATCGTCTCCTTCAATATCAATGGCCTGCGTGCCCGCCCGCATCAACTGGCAGCGCTGATCGACAAACATCAGCCGGATGTCATCGGTTTGCAGGAAACTAAAGTGGCCGATGAGCAGTTCCCCGAGGCGGAAATCCGTCAGCTCGGTTATCACGTGCATTATCACGGCCAGAAAGGCCACTACGGCGTCGCCCTGCTCTCGCGCCAAGCACCACTAAGCCTGCACAAGGGCTTTCCCGGTGATACCGAGGACGCGCAGCGGCGTTTTATCTACGGCACCTTCGCCGATGCCCAGGGCAACCCGGTGACGGTGATGAATGGTTACTTTCCACAGGGCGAAAACCGCGATCACCCGACCAAGTTTCCAGCCAAGCAACGTTTCTACGCCGACCTGCAAAATCTGCTGCTGAGTCAGTTCAGCCCGCAGCAGCCGCTGGTGGTGATGGGTGATATCAATATTTCCACGGAAGACATCGACATCGGCATCGGTGAACCGAACCGTCTGCGCTGGCTGAAAAGCGGCAAGTGCAGCTTTCTTCCGGAAGAGCGCGAATGGCTGGCCACTTTAAAGAACTGGGGCCTGGTCGACAGCTTCCGCCATCTCAACCCGGCGGTGAATGACCGTTTTAGCTGGTTCGATTACCGCAGCCGTGGTTTCGAAGACGAGCCCAAGCGCGGGCTGCGTATCGATGTGATTCTGGCGTCCCAAGCCCTGCAGGCGCGCATTAAAGACGCGGGCATTGACTACGACCTGCGTGGCATGGAAAAACCCTCGGACCACGCCCCCATCTGGCTGGAGCTGAGCGAATAACCCTGCCCTAGAGCGCCTACATGGAAAGGTGACTGTCATATAACAGTCACCTATTTGTCTTATCGTCGCGGCACTTTCATTCACCCATATAAGGTGTTTGCCACATGCCGCGCGCCCGCTCTGCTTCTGATCGTGACACATGGACTCGTGCCATCAGCTTCTTGCTGCTCGGTTCACTCTGCTACGCCCTGCCCTGGTCGGTATTCGCGGCCCTGCCGGCTGCTGCCGATAACAGCAGCGTACTGCGCATCCAAGGCTCCAATACCATTGGCGCGAAATTGGGCCCGGCGCTGGTCAAAGGCTTGTTTGAAGAACAAGGCCTGAGCGCCATTCGCATAGAAGCCGGCGCGGTGGAAAACGAGCAGAGAATCTCCGCAAAAACCGCCGATGGCCGCAGCGTAAGCATTGACGTTGCGGCGCATGGCTCAGGCACCGGCTTTACCTCATTAGCCGTGGGCAGCGCCGAACTGGCAGCCTCCTCACGCCCCATCAAAGACAGCGAAGCAGCTAACCTGCAGGCGTTGGGTGACCTGAAAAGCCCTGAAGCCGAACAGATTATTGCCCTCGATGGCCTGGCCATCATCCTGCATCCCGGCAACCCGATTTCCGCCCTGAACACCGTAGAGTTGGCGCAGATATTTGCCGGTGAACTCAGCGACTGGGCCCAACTGGGCGCCGCCGCAGGCGACATTAATATATATGCCCGCGATGACCAGTCTGGCACCTATGACACCTTCAAGGAGTTGGTGCTCAGCGCCAATGGCAAAGCCCTGGCCAGCAACGCCAAGCGCTTTGAATCCAGCGAGAAGCTCTCCGATGCGGTCAGCCAGGACCCTAACGGTATCGGCTTTATCGGCTTGCCCTATATCCGTCAGGCCAAGGCCCTGGCCATCGCCGCCGGCGACTCACAACCGATGCTGCCGAGCCTGACCTTGATTGCCACCGAGGATTACCCGCTGTCGCGCCGGCTGTTTCTATATAACCAGCCGCAGTTGAGCAACCCCTGGGCCCGTGCGCTGGTGCAATTTGCCCACAGCCCGCGCGGCCAGACGATTGTCGAGCAGAGCGGGTTTATCGCGCAGACCGTGCAAGCGGTAAACATCCCCGCGCATGCGCAGATGCCCGCGAGCTATCAAGCGTTGGCGCAACACGCCCAGCGCCTGTCGGTGAATTTCCGCTTTCAGGAGGGCAGCGCCAGCCTGGACAACAAGGCGCGACGCGACCTCAAGCGGTTGCTGGCTTATCTGCGCAAGCAGAACAAACTACAGGGCAGCGTGGTACTGGTTGGCTTCGGCGATGCCAAGGCTGATCCGGCGCGCGCCGAGCTGCTCTCCAAACTACGCGCCATGGCGGTGCGCCGTGAGTTGAGCAAGGGTGGCGTGATCTTCCGCGACATTATCGGCCTCGGCGATGAACTGCCGGTGGCGACCAACAGCGCCGATGACGGGCGAATAAAAAATCGCCGGGTCGAGGTCTGGGTCTACTGAGGGTTATCCGCCCTGCTAATCTTGTTCAGGCGTGACGCCGGGCCCCTCTGGCGGTGAGCCATCACCGTGATGTCGGAGTCACTGAGTTAATTCTCTACGTGGCCAGACATACAAGGCGGCGTCATGGACAGCCTGTTTAGTGCGCTCAACACTCCACTGTTCGGCACCCCTGGTGGGTTCTGGCTAGCCTTTATCCTGATCATTCTCGGCTTGCTGGTGCTCGACCTCGGCGTACTGCACCGCGACAATCATGAAATCGCGATGCGTGAAAGCCTGCTGCTGTATAGCGGCTACTTCACTGTTGGTGCAGCCTTTGGCGGCTGGATCTGGTGGCAGCTCGGGGCCACTAAGGCACTGGAGTTCTATACAGGTTTTCTGGTCGAGCAATCGCTGTCGATGGACAACGTATTCGTCATGGCGATGATTCTGAATTTCTTCGCCATCCCCCGGCGCTACCAACACCGCGTGCTGTTCTGGGGCATCCTCGGGGTCATCGTGCTGCGTGCCACGATGATCGGCCTGGGTACGGCGCTGGTGCAAAATGTCGAGTGGGTGCTGTATCTGTTCGGCGCATTTCTGCTGTTCAGCGGCGTGAAGATGCTCTCTGCCGAGCAACAACAGCACACCGATATAAGCCAGAACCGCCTATTGCAGTTCCTGCGCAGGCACCTGCGAGTAACCGACAGCATGCACAATGGGCGCTTCCTCGTGCGCCAGCCGGATCGACGCTCGGGCAAACAACTGCTGCATGCCAGCCCATTGCTGCTGGCCCTGGTATTGATTGAACTGGCCGATCTGGTGTTCGCCGTGGACAGCGTGCCAGCGGTACTGGCCATTTCCCAAGACCCGTTTATCGTCTACACCTCGAACATCTTCGCGATTCTGGGCCTGCGCTCACTGTATTTTTCCCTAGCTGCGCTGATGCATCGTTTCATCTACCTGAGATATGCCCTGGCGTTGGTGTTGATGTTTATCGGCGGCAAGATTTTCCTCCACGACCTGTTCAAGGTCCCCGCCCTGCTTTCGCTGTGCGTGACCCTCGGCCTGCTGGCCGGCGCAGTCATACTGTCGCTGATTAAAACCCGAGCATCCAAGCCGACCAATTGAATCGATTAGGCCCTGCAACCAAGCAGCTAGACAGCCGATTGCTCTACGCCCATAACGCACAAGGCCCGCATCTGCGGGCCTTGTGCGTTATTGCTAGCGATGCGATTAACGGCTTGCGTTCATCACATCTTTCGACACGTACTTACCAATTTCAAACTTGCCAATGGCAGCACGGTGCACCTCGTCCGGGCCGTCGGCCAGGCGCAGAGTACGTTGCATGGCGTACCAGTAGGCCAGCGGGAAGTCGTTGGAGACCCCGGCACCGCCATGCACCTGGATCGCCCGGTCGATCACTTTCAACGCCACGTTAGGTGCCACTACTTTGATCTGCGCAATTTCACTGGCGGCCACCTTGTTGCCCACGGTGTCCATCATGTACGCCGCGTTGAGGGTCAACAGGCGGGCCATGTTGATTTCCATCCGCGAGTCGGCGATGTGGTCGATGTTGCCGCCCAGACGCGCCAGCGGCTTGCCGAAAGCGGTACGGCTGATCGAACGCTGGCACATCAATTTAAGGGCGCGCTCGGCCATACCGATGGAGCGCATGCAGTGGTGAATACGCCCTGGGCCAAGACGACCTTGGGCGATCTCGAAACCGCGCCCCTCACCCAACAACACGCTGTCGTAGGGCACCCGTACGTTTTCGAACAGCACTTCGGCGTGACCATGCGGCGCGTCGTCGTAGCCGAACACCGTCAACGGACGCAGCACTTTCACGCCAGGGGTATCCATCGGCACCAGAATCATCGAATGCTGGGCATGGCGTGGTGCATCGGGGTTGGTCAGGCCCATAAAGATCATGATTTTGCAGCGCGGATCGCAGGCACCGGAGGTCCACCACTTGCGGCCGTTGATCACCCACTCATCACCTTCGCGTACGGCGCGGGCTTCCATATTGGTGGCATCACTGGAAGCGACACCCGGCTCGGTCATGGCAAAAGCCGAGCGGATGGTGCCGTCCAGCAGTGGCTTGAGCCACTTTTCTTTCTGCGCTTCGTTGGCGTAACGCACCAGCACTTCCATGTTGCCGGTGTCCGGCGCGGCGCAGTTGAACGGCTCCGGGCCGATCAGCGAGCTGCCCATGATTTCCGCCAGCGGTGCGTACTCGCTGTTAGTCAGGCCAGCGCCCAGTTCGGAATCCGGGAGAAACAGGTTCCATAGGCCTTCGGCTTTAGCCTTGGCTTTCAACTCTTCCATGATCGCAGTGGGCTGCCAGCGGTCGCCTTGATTGATCTGTTGCTCGAACACGGCTTCGGCTGGGTAGACATGCGTTTCCATAAACGCGGTAACGCGTTCACGTAACTGCTGAACCTTGGGGGAGTAGGCGAAATCCATAAGAGGTTCCTTCTGACGCTGATTTTTAGGAAATTCGGTGAGGTGAAATGATGCTAGAACAGGGGTTAAGATTTATCTAATCTATTCTCATCGTGTATAAACATTCATCACCGATATATGATCCACTGATACCGACAACCTGCAGAGCGAGCGTGTAATGAATCTCAACAAGGTCGATCTCAACCTCTTTGTCGTCTTCGATGCTATCTACACTGAGGCCAACCTGACCCGCGCCGGGCAGATTGTCGGCATTACTCAACCCGCCGTATCCAACGCCTTGGCGCGTCTACGCGAAACCTTTAATGACCCGCTGTTTGTGCGCACAGCTCAAGGCATGGTGCCCACGCCAATGGCGCAGAACATCATCAGTCCGGTGCGCAATGCCCTGCAGCAACTGCGCATCTCCGTGCAAGAAAGCCGTATTTTCAACCCAGCCCAAGCCAACAAGACCTTCCGCATCAGCATGACCGACCTGACTGAGGCGATCATCTTGCCGCCGCTGTTCCAGCGTCTGCGGCGTATGGCGCCAAGCGTGAATATTGAAAGCATGCTGGCGCGCCGCCGCGAAACCACCAAGGAGCTGGCCGCCGGTCGCCTGGATTTCGCCGTGGATGCACCGCTGAACACCGACCCCCAGGTGCGCCACGTCAAGTTGATGGAAGACCGCTACGTTTGCGCCCTGCGCAAGGGGCACCCGCTGGCCAAGGATAAGATCAGCCTGGATGAATACATGGCGCTGACCCATATCCACATCTCCAGCCGCCGCAGCGGTCTCGGCCATGTCGACCTGGCACTGGGCCGCATGGGTATGCAACGCAAGATTGCCCTGCGCTCACAGCATTACCTGATGGCCACCACCGTGCTGCAAGGCACCGACATGGCCATGACCGTGCCGGAACGCTTCGCCCGGCGTAACGAGTTGCACTTTGTCGAGTTGCCGATCAAGGACATGACGCCACTGGAAACCCACATCTACTGGCACGAAAGCACCGATCAGGACCCTGCCAACCGCTGGATGCGCGAGCAAATCATCGAGATTTCTCAGCAGGCTGTGGCCCAGGAAGCCAAAGCATTAAAAGCTTTAGCTTAACCATATAAGTTTCTGATAAATAAGCTATCTCTCCTCTCGCTACTCTGCATAAGCGCCTGCCGGAACCTCCGTGCAGGCGCGGCTAAACGCCCTTTACAGTCATCCTCATTCGCCCGTTACCTCGCTTGACACCTGCTCGGCCCACCTTTACGTTAACGTAAAGGTAAATCAAGAGAGCAAACATGGCTGCTGCCACCTACTCCATTTCCGACCTGGCCCGCGAGCTGGATATCACCACCCGTGCCATCCGTTTTTACGAAGAGCAGCAGATGCTCAGCCCCGAACGGCGCGGCCAAGAGCGTATCTACAGCGCCAAAGACAAGGTCGCGCTTAAGCTGATCCTGCGTGGCAAGCGCATCGGCTTTTCCCTCGCTGAATGCAAAGAACTGATCGAGTTGTACGACCCGGTGCACGGCAATCGCAAGCAGCTGGAAACCTTTATGGCGAAGATCGCCGAGCGTCGCGCCCAGCTACAACAGCAACTACTGGACATCGAACACATGCAATTAGAGCTGGATACCGCCGAAGAGCGCTGCCTTTTAGCTCTAGATGAAACCGATAAAAAACAAATAGTTATCTCCTTATCTTAAATCTAATAATACAGGTGGAACCATGAGCTATCCGTCCCTCAACTTCGCCCTCGGCGATACCATCGACATGCTGCGTGAGCAGACTCAGGCCTTTGTTGCCGCTGAACTGGCGCCACGCGCCGCCGCTATCGACAGCGAGAACCAGTTCCCGGTTGATATGTGGAAAAAGTTCGGCGACATGGGCCTGCTCGGCATCACCGTTGATGAGGAATATGGCGGTTCTGGCCTAGGTTACCTGGCCCACGTGATTGCCATGGAAGAGATCAGCCGCGCCTCGGCGTCGGTTGCCCTCTCCTACGGCGCCCACTCCAACCTGTGTGTGAACCAGATCAAGCGCAACGGCACCGCCGAGCAAAAAGCCAAGTACCTGCCCAAGCTGGTTAGCGGTGAGCATGTCGGTGCGCTGGCCATGAGTGAGCCGAATGCCGGCTCCGATGTGGTGTCGATGAAGCTACGCGCCGATAAGCAAGGCGACCGCTATGTACTCAACGGCAGCAAAACCTGGATCACCAACGGCCCCGACGCCAACACCTACGTGATCTACGCCAAGACCGACCTGGACAAAGGCGCACACGGCATCAGCGCCTTTATCGTCGAGCGCGACTGGAAGGGTTTCAGCCGCGGCAGCAAGTTCGACAAACTGGGCATGCGTGGCTCCAACACCTGTGAGCTGTTCTTCGACAACGTCGAAGTGCCGGAAGAAAACGTCCTCGGTCAGCTCAATGGTGGCGTACGCGTGCTGATGAGCGGCCTCGACTACGAACGCGTGGTGCTCTCCGGCGGCCCGACCGGGATCATGCAGGCCTGCATGGATGTAATCGTGCCCTACATCCACGACCGCAAGCAGTTCGGCCAGAGTATCGGCGAATTCCAACTGATCCAGGGCAAAGTCGCCGACATGTACACCCAACTCAACGCCAGCCGCGCTTACCTGTACGCAGTTGCTCAAGCCTGCGACCGTGGC
>JAWWDH010000038.1:0-14363 GCA_033720015.1 Pseudomonas sp. | reverse complement strand
CAGCGGGTGGCCCATGGCGATGGAGCCGCCGTTGACGTTGACCTTGTCTTCGCTGACGCCCATGTCCTTCATGAATTTCATCACCACCGAGGCAAACGCCTCGTTGACTTCAAACAGGTCGATGTCATCAACGTTCAGCCCGGCCTTGGCCAGTGCTTTGCGCGTGGCCGGCGCGGGGCCGGTGAGCATGATGGTCGGGTCGGTGCCGGTGACGGCGGTGGCGACGATGCGTGCGCGCGGCTTGAGGCCCAGTTCGCGGCCCTTGGCTTCGGAGCCGATCAGCATCAGCGCCGAGCCGTCAACGATGCCCGAGCTGTTGCCCGGCGTGTGTACGTGGGTGATCTGCTCGACGTGGCTGTAAACCCGCAACGCGGTGCTGTCGAAGCCCATCTGGCCCATCATTTCGAAGCTTGGCTTGAGCTTGCCCAGGCCTTCGAGGGTGGATTCGCCACGGATAAATTCATCGTGGTCGAGCAGGACGATGCCATTCTGATCCGCCACCGGAATCAGCGATTTGCTGAACGAGCCATCTTTGCTGGCGCGGGCGGCCTTTTGCTGCGAGCGCAGGGCGAAGCTGTCAACGTCACTGCGGCTGAAACCTTCGAGGGTGGCGATCAAGTCCGCGCCGATACCCTGTGGGGTGAAATGGGTGTGCATGTTGGTGGCCGGGTCCATCACCCAGGCGCCGCCATCGGAGCCCATGGGAATGCGCGACATCGACTCGACACCGCCGACCACGACCAAATCTTCAAACCCGGAACGCACCTTCATCGCGCCGAGATTCACCGCCTCCAGACCCGAAGCGCAGAAGCGGTTGAGCTGCACGCCCGACACGCTGACATCCCAATCGGCAACCATGGCCGCCGTCTTGGCGATATCCGCACCTTGATCGCCCACAGGCGTTACGCAGCCAAGCACGATGTCATCGACCTGGCTGGTATCGAGGTTGTTGCGCGCTTGCAGCGCCTTGAGCAAGCCGGCAATCAGGTCAACAGGCTTGACGCTGTACAGCGCCCCGTCCTTTTTACCCTTGCCGCGGGGCGTGCGCACTGCATCGAAAATAAATGCTTCGGTCATGGCGTCCTCAGACCTCCATTGGAGGGTGGCTGGCGGCGCAGGTCGAGCCCACGCCTGTTTTTTGTTTGCGTGGATCCACCATACGCCGCACCAAGACAGGCTCAATGACCGAAATGCTCAGGGCTATTGACCACTCAGCTCAGACCAACGGTCAATCACTGGATGAAAGTGCTTAAGCGCGTCTAGCTCAAGGCCCGCATGCCGACAACAAGGCAAGCGTCATAACTGCTTGAAACTAACCCGCGCGCCTTAGTAATCAAGGCGTCTATAGAAAGTCACCGCTCACCTCTACAGTTGACTGAAGCCATCTGAATGCTGTGCAGAGCGGCTGCTGTAGGAGTCGTCGCCGGGTTTTGCCGGGACGGTTTGAATGACCCACATGAGACGAGGCGTCGCGTCCGTAGATCGCACAGGACAGTGAGCCCGCCGCTAAAAACAACAAGGCCAATCGCCATGCTCAATCCGATAAAAATGCGTCAGGCAGGCATGATCGTTTTTGCCACCACCGTGATCCTGATCCTTCCCAACCTGACCCGCTTGGTCAGTTAAACATCAGCGTTGCTGCCCTGCCCGCCACCGTGGAGTGCGCTGGCAGCGGCAGTACAAGCACCACCGACGCGAGAAGACCAGCGCCTGTGCTAGGGTTGCCGCAATCACTCAAGGAGCTTGCCATGCGCCGCCTATTTGTCACCCTCAGCTTACTCATCTGCCTGCCGCTGATGGCCGGCGAAGTTGAACTCAACGCCGCCGTTAGCGCCCTGCAGTCGCCCGACACGCTGCTGATTGATGTACGCACGGCTGAGGAGTTCGCAGACGGCGCTTTGCCAAACGCCGAGCGTATTGGTTACGAACAGATCGCCAGCCAAATCAGCGCCCTGGCGCCGGACAAAGACACGCCCATCGTTCTTTACTGCCGCAGCGGCCGCCGCTCCAGCATTGCCGAGGAAAGCCTGCGCGCCATGGGCTACACCAACCTGATCAACGCCGGTGGCTATGACGACCTGAAGGTCGCCCTGGACTCGCAGGATTGAACACAGGCACGCCCTAGTAGGAGCGGGCTTGCCGGCGATTCGCGATCAGAGAAATCGCGGCCAAGGCCGCCCCTACGAACGCCGCAGAGCCGTGGGTAAATTGCGCAACGCGATACCCATCAAGCCACCTACAGCTTCATCCAGCTACTGCGCGACTCAGAGCCCGGCCAATTGCAGCCAGTGCCGATAGAAGCCCTCAGCCACACGATTGAGTTCAGTGATTTTGCTAGGCAGCTCGTCGAGCATCTGTGCCCGGCTCTGCTGGCTCGGCTGGGTTTCGTCCAGCAGATGGTGCCAGTCACCTAGCCACTGACGCACCAGGGCTTCGTTCATTTCTGGATGACCTTGCAAGGCCAGTATTTTGTCGCCCCAGGAGAAGGCCTGATTGCTGCACCAGGGGCTGCTAAGCAACGGTTGCGCGCCGGCCGGGATGGCGAAACTGTCACCATGCCACTGAAACACCGGAAAAGACTCGGGCAGGTGCGCCAGCCAGGGGCTTGGTGCCGCCTGATCAATACGCCTAAGCGGTTGCCAGCCACTTTCGGTAAAGGGCATGCGGCTGATCTCAGCGCCCAGCGCCTTAGCCAGCAACTGGCCGCCCAGGCAATGGCCGATCAGTGGAATATCACGACGGATAAGGTGCTGCAGCGCCGCCACTTCCGTCTCGATCCAGGGCAACGGATCATTCAGGCTCATCGGCCCGCCCATGATGGCCACAGCCTTGGGGCGGTCGAGGTCGATGCCCTCCAGCTCGCCGAGGTCGGCGCGCAGCACCGTAAAGCCATGGCCAGCCTGCTCCAGCACCTTGCCGAGATGGGCCGGTGGGCAGTAATCAATGTGGGTAAAAATCAGAATATCAGTCATGCGCCAAGTCTGAAGCAAAGCGCAGGCTGAGGTCGAGAGTGGATTGCCTTAGGGGGCCAGTAAGCGCGGTTTAAATGACACCGGCCAGCTTAACGCTGGCCGGTGTGAGGGTTTCAGGGCTGCCTGACCTCCTGGGTTACGCCCCACCCGTCCAGCTTGCCGCCAAGGGGTATCACGACTGACTCCAGGTCATGCTCAAAGTCGTCGATACCGCCGCAGGTGGCAAACATCACTTTACTGACTTGCAGGTGCCATACACCGTCATCACGCTCGGTCACCAGGGCGTGTAAAGACTCACCACGAAAGTTACGGGTGGCCTGACGGGCTCGCTCCTCATCCGGAAAAAGGGCGTAGAACTCGATGGGATGGAAACTGGCAAAGTCGAAGCCACCTTCCTTCATCCGCCGCAAAACCCCATTACTGAGATCGTCGTGCAAGGCTGTGCTCATGAAGTGATCTCCTCAGGCGATGGATAAATTTACAGGACGCTAAAGAACCAACTCGATGTCGATACTGCA
This sequence comes from Pseudomonas sp., assembly GCA_033720015.1. GTDB lineage: Bacteria > Pseudomonadota > Gammaproteobacteria > Pseudomonadales > Pseudomonadaceae > Aquipseudomonas. The sequence goes on along the minus strand of JAWWDH010000038.1, from coordinate 10,873 downwards.
GTGCGAGAACCTGTTAAACGCTTTCCCATTGCTACCGCTTGAGCTTCAGCGATGTCGCGGCACCAGTGGCAGTGCCGCCCGAGAATCAAGCGTTCAAACCGCTTGATGTGTCATAAGCCAGACCTGGATCCAAGGCTGGCCAACGCAGGCTTGCTCAGAGCGAACAAGTCAGAAGCGTTATTTGCAGACTAGCCCTATCGCGCAGCGTTTGCCCAGCGAAACTTGTAAGCGCATATTCATCGCCGGTTTTAACCCGCTTTAACGAGCCAGCTTTTCAACAACAGGGTACTGACCGCCATACGGGTGAAACAACCGGGCGCTGGCGACACCGATGCAGAGGCCGCGCCAGTGGTCAGCATGTTGTAGATCAGCAACCCCGCGCACGGAGAAAGCTCACCACTTCGGCCAGGGCGAAGTCCGCAGCGTTGAGCATGCCCGCGTGCGCCTGGAACACATGCCACAGGTTTGGGTAGCGCTGCAGGTGCACATCCACTCCCGCAGCCTTGGCCTTGTCGGCGAAGCGCAGGCTGTCGTTGCGCAGAATTTCATCCTCGCCCACCTGAATCAGCAGCGGCGCCAATCCTTTTAGGTCGGCAAACTGCGGCGATAAACCAGGGTCGTCATGCGCCAGATCGGCCGGACAGTACAACGCCAACGCCTGCTCCACCCACTTGCGCTGGAGCAGCGGGTCACCGGCCGGCGGCTCGTGCAGCTGCGTCGCGGTAAAGTCGGTCACCGGTGAAAAACACACCAGCGCCGCCGGTTGCGGCAAGCCCAGGTCGCGCAGGTGCAAGCTGGTAATCAGGCTCAGGTTACCGCCCGCCGAATCGCCGCCAAGCACAATCTGCTCAGGCTGATAGCCCTGCTCTAGAAGTGCCTGAAACGCGGCCACGGCATCCTCGCGGGCGGCCGGATATTGATGCTCGGGCGCCAGGCGATAATCCAGCGCGCAAACATCCATCTGCCCGAGTTTGGCCAAATGAGAGCAGATCGCCCGGTGGGTATTCGCCCCACCGATGATGTATGCCCCGCCGTGCAGGTAGAGCAGCACGCTGCCGCGACCACTCTGCGGCTTATGCCACTCGCAAGGCCGCCCGCCCAGCGTGCCGGCGCTGCGGGTGATGCCGCGCGGGGCCGGGCTGACGGCGGTGAGCATACGCAGCACCGCGCGCTGCCCGGCAATCGGCATCGGCGGGCGCACCAGGCCACGGAACAATAGACGCAAACTGCCGCACAACACGCTGCGCAACAGCGCTTGATCGGCTACCGGCGGGGTAAATTCAACGGGTGCAGTCATAGTCACTCAACTCCGGTGCGCGGGTTTGTTGGCGATAGGTGAAGGTATAACCCGGCCAGTTATTGGTACTTTTGCCGGAAGCCGTCTTGTACCAGCTTGAACAACCCTGCTCCCAGATCGTGCGGTGTGAACGGGCTTGAATGTGTTGATTGAAGTGCTGCTGGGCGCTGGCCTTTACGTCCAGATAGCGCACGCCCTGCTCGCGCAGCACATCGATGCAACCCAGCACATAGCGGAACTGGCTTTCTAGCATGTAAATGATCGAGTTGTGCCCCAAGTTAGTATTCGGCCCGTAAAGAATAAACAGGTTAGGAAAGCCGCTGACGCTGATGCCTTTGTAGGCCTCGGCGCCGTCACGCCAGGCCTGGTTCAGCGCCTGCCCGCCCAGTCCGGTAATGTGCATCGGCGCGAGGAAATCCGTGGCGGCGAAGCCGGTGCCATAGATCAACACATCACAAGGATGCTCGCGGCCATCGGCGGTGACGATGGCGGTTTCAGTAACGGCGCTGATGGCCTCACTCATCACTGTGACATTGGGCTCCGCCAGCGCCGGGAAATAATCATTGCTTATAAGAATACGCTTACAGCCCATGGGGTAATCCGGCTGCAGTTGGGTGCGCAGTTGCGGATTGCTGATCTGCTGACGTAAATGCCGCTGAAAGCTGAAACGAAACAGCTTCATCAGCCACGGCATGCTGATAAACGCCAGACCACGCACCTCGTGCTGAATGTACTTGAGGCCCCGGTCAATCTGCTGCAACCAGGGCAGCCGGCGCATCACTGCCAACTCCCAAGGTTTATAGGCACGGTCCGGCTTGGCCAATACATAGGCCGGCGAACGCTGGAATAGCTGTAACTGCGCCACCCTGGGCTGGATCTGCGGGACGAACTGAATCGCCGAGGCACCAGTGCCGATCACCGCCACGCGCTTGCCGGTCAGGTCCACGTCATGCCGCCAACGCGCCGAATGAAAGGCCTCGCCTTGGAACCCCTCGATGCCGGGTAACGCCGGGTAGGCCGGCTGGTTGAGTTGACCACAGGCACTGATCAGCACGTCAGCGCAAAGCGCTTCACCATTGCTCAGGGTTACCCGCCACAGCCCAGCCTCATCATCAAACGCAGCCTTCGCCACCTCAGCATTGCAGCGTATGCGCGAGCGCAGCTGGTACTTAGCCACGCAGTGCAACATATAGCCGTGGATTTCCGCCTGCGGGGCGAACTTGCGGCTCCAGTCGGCTTTCGGCTCGAAAGAAAACGAATACAGGTGCGACGGCACATCGCAGGCGGCACCGGGGTAGCTGTTATCGCGCCAGGTACCACCAACTTCAGCGGCCTTCTCCAGCAGCAGAAAGTCTTCAATACCAGCCTTCTGCAGTTGAATAGCCATGCCCAGGCCGCCGAAGCCGCTGCCGATAATCAGCACGCGCAGCGAGGCTTGAGTCTGGGACGTGTTGTTCATTGTTATATCCTCAACCGCAAACAGTGCGGATGCCGGGATGCTACCTGCCTGTCGCCTGCGGTGGTAATGGCATAGTCGGCCAATCGATGGTGACTCTCGACAAATGCATCGGGCAATCCATGCCAAGCACCGCCGTGCACCTGCCCAAACGCAGCATCAGCAGCGGCCAGTTGCTGACCCAACGGGGCCTCGAGCATGGTCTAAATGTCGAGCTTTGCCTGGACAATACCGGCAGACGTGTGGCGAATAACCGTGCCTCAAACGGTTAATCGCGCAGGCTCAACCGCTCACCAGCGACGCTGCTGGCTGGCCACTCCGCTCGCACTGGTAAGTCAGTTGCGCACTGACAGCCGGCAGCGTGGCGAGTATTGTTCAGCCATGGCCATTTCTCCATCCCGCGCAATTTTGCTCAGCTATCAACCACCCTGGCAGTGGCAGCAGTTCCATGCGCACTTTGCCCTGCGCGCCCTGGCTGGGGTCGAACACTTGCAGTCCCATAGCTACGCCCGCAGTGTGCAACTCGACGGCCAGCACGGCTGGCTGCGTGTGCAGCCGCTGAGTGGCCAGCACGCACTGCAACTGCAGTACAGCGAATCACTGCAACCCAGCCTGCCGACACTGACCGCGCGGGTGCGCAAGATGTTCGACCTGGATTGCCAGCCACAGCAGATCAGTGCGCACTTTGCCGACGACCCGCTGCTCGGCCCGCTGCGCGCCCGCAATCCGGGGCTGCGCCTGCCGACTGCCTTTGAGCCGTTCGAGCAGGCGGTACGGGCTATCGTCGGCCAACAGGTCACCGTCAAGGCGGCGGTGACCATTACCGGGCGCCTGGTCACGCGCCTGGGTGAGTCGTTGCAGTTTGCCGATGCGCCGGAGATTCAACGCCTGTTTCCCAGCCCAAGCGCCATCGCCGAAGCCAATCTGGATGGCATCGGCATGCCCGGCAAGCGTGTGCAAACCTTGCAACATTTCGCCGCGCAGGTGGCCAGCGGTGCTTTACGTCTGGAGCTGCAGGCGGGCTACGCAGCCTTTATCGAACAACTCTGCGCCCTGCCCGGCATCGGCCCCTGGACCGCAGAATATATTGCGCTGCGCGCCTTCGGCGAAGCTGACGCCTTTCCTGCCAGCGACCTGGGCCTGCTCAAAGCGCCGGTGTGGGGCCCCGATGGCATCGACGCCAAACAACTCAGGGCGCGGGCCGAAACCTGGCGCCCCTGGCGCGCCTATGCCGCAGCGCACTTGTGGCACAACTACGCCGAGGACTGAAGCGATGCTCTACCGCTACCACGACAGTCCTATCGGCCGCCTGCTAATCAGCGGCGATGCCAAGGGCCTGCAGCAGGTGCTGATGGAAATCGACGACAAGCCTTGGCACATCGGCGCAGAGTGGCGTCGCGCCAGCGATGAGTTCGATGAGGTGTGCAAACAACTGGATGAGTACTTTGCCGGCAGTCGGCAGTGCTTCGAGCTGCGCTTAGCGCCGCAAGGCACGGTGTTTCAACAAGCGGTATGGCAAGCGCTGCGGCGTATTCCGTACGGTCAAACCAGCAGCTACAGCGCCTTGGCTGCAGCGATTGAACGACCCAAGGCAGTACGTGCCGTGGGCGCGGCCAATGGCGCCAACCCAATTGCGGTGATCATCCCCTGTCACCGGGTGATCGGCCGTGATGGCAGCCTTACCGGTTATGCCGGCGGACTGCCGCGCAAAGCACTGCTGCTGAAACTGGAGGGGACGTCGCTAGCGGAGCAAACGCTGCTGGGCTTTTAACCCAGCAGCCTGCGTTAGGGCGCTAGAACTTAATCGTGCCGCGTGGGCCCAGCAGCGCCCAGATGATCAGGCCGAGCACCGGCAGCAAGACGATCAGTAATATCCACAGCACCTTGATGCCGGTTTCGGCGCTGCTTTTGATGACGCTGAGAATCGCCCAGATATTCAGCGCCAGAATGACCAAACCCAGTAAACCGTTAAACATTGAACCCATACGATGTCGCTCCTTTGCGTTGGTTTCGCTTAGTTAGGATAGACGCTCAGGCGCAGAGTTCAGCGAAAGGGTCAATCAGCAGTCATCCAAACCGGCAAAGGCCGCAGCGAAGTCACCGTCAACGCTCACCAGGGCCGGCACCTGCGGACTGTCGAACATCCGCAGCACGGCAAAACGTGGATGCTCACCCGCATCGAACCAATGCGCAGTGCCAGCGGGCAATAGCACGAGGTCGTTTTTCTCGCACAACAGGCTGTAAACGTACTCACCGATATGCAGCGCCAACACACCACGGCCGGCCAAGTAGTAGTGCAGGTGCGCTGACGGGCAGAGCTGTTCCTGGCGCAGCGAACGCGCCAACTCGCTGCCTTCACCGCGCTCATCACACAGGCTCAGGACCTCAGCAGCGGCATAGCCATGTGTGCTCATCAGCTGATCGATCTGCACACGATTGGCCGCGATCACTTCAGCGCCGGCAGTACCGGCAATCACCGGCTGCTGCACGGGTACCTGGCTGAACTGCACCCCGACGGCAGCCAGGGTGCTGGCAATATCCTCGGCATGGCTCAGCAGCTTGTTGGGATGCTCGGGCGAGGACTGGTGGTAGACGGTTAGGCTGCTCATGGTCAGGGCTCTCGTACGATCAGAAATGGCTTCAATTCAAGCCTTCAAGTTCAGCAAATAAGGGCTACGGCCGCTCATCGCGCATATAGCGTGCGGTTATTACTGCCGCGGCCAGTGCAATCAAACTGGCGATGCCAAAGGTCCAGGCCGCGCCGAGGCTGTGCCAACTGTACCCGGAATACAGGGCACCCAACGCCCCACCCACGCCGGCCAGCGTGGCATATAACGCCTGGCCCTGGCCTTGCTGGCGATCGGCAAAGCTGCGCTGGACAAAATGCATGGCCGCCGCATGGAAGGCACCAAAGGTGGCTGCATGCATCAGTTGGGCAAACAACAGCACCGGCAGATGCCCGGCCAGGTTGCCCAGCAGCAACCAGCGCAGCGCGGTGATCAGAAAACTCGCCAGCAGCACCGTACGCAGTGAATAGCGCGCCAGCAACCGGGCCATGAGCATAAACAGCACAATTTCGGCCAATACTCCCAGCGCCCACAATTGGCCGATCACCCCGCGGGCATAACCCAGGGCCTCCAGATGCAAGCTGAGAAAGGTGTAATACGGGCCATTGCTCAGCTGCATCAAGCCGACGCTGAGGTAGAAAGCAAGAATTCCCGGACGGCGTAATTGCTGAAGAAAACCGCCTTGCTCCTGAGTATTGGGGCGCATCTGCGGCTGCGCATTGGGCACCCACCAGCTGCTCAAGACGATGCCGGCCATGATCAGAATCAGCGCCCAGGGGTAGGCGTCCAGGCTGAGCAGCTCGAACAACTTACCCAAGCCCACCACCGCGACGATAAAACCGATGCTGCCCCACAGGCGAATCTGGCTGTAGCGTGCGGCCTGCTCCTTGAGGTGGGCAAAAGTGATGACCTCAAACTGCGGCAGCACCGCATGCCAGAAGAACGCATGCAACGCCATGATCAGCGCCAGCCAGGCGTAACTCTGGCTGATAAAGATGCCGGCAAAACACAGCAGCGTGCACAATGCGCCGAAGCGCACGATGGCCAGCCGCCGGCCGCTGTAATCCCCCAGCCAACCCCAGATATTCGGCGCGATGCAGCGCATCAACATAGGAATGGCGATCAACTCGCCAATCCGCGCCGCAGAAAACCCCAGGTGGTCGAAATACAGCGCCAGAAACGGCGCGGTGGCGCCGAGCAGCGAGAAGTAGAAGAAGTAGAAACCGGACAGCCGCCAGTAAGGCAATGTGCCGTTCATGGTTTGACCGTAGCCTGGGTTGAGCACAGCGATACCCAGGGAGTGCAGTGTTGGGTATCGCTGCGCTCAACCCAACCTACCCCGGCTGTCACAGCTGTGGCAGCACCGGCGTGCTGACCTGTACATCGGCATTCTGCCCGCGATGGCGCAGCAGGTGGTCCATCAACACAATGGCCATCATTGCCTCGGCGATTGGCGTGGCGCGAATGCCCACACACGGGTCATGACGGCCCTTGGTGATGATGTCCACCGGGTTGCCGTCGACATCAATCGAACGCCCCGGCGTGGTGATGCTCGACGTTGGTTTGAGCGCCAGGTGCGCGACAATCGGCTGACCACTGGAAAGCCCGCCAAGGATGCCGCCGGCGTTATTCGAGAGGAAACCCTCTGGGGTCAGCTCATCACGGTGCTCGGTGCCGCGCTGGGCAACAGAGGCGAAACCCGCACCGATTTCCACGCCCTTGACCGCGTTGATGCTCATCAGCGCATGGGCCAGGTCGGCGTCCAGGCGATCGAAAATTGGCTCACCGAGGCCTGGCATCACGCCTTCGGCGACCACGGTGATCTTCGCACCAACCGAGTCCTGATCGCGACGCAGCTGGTCCATATAGGCTTCCAGCTCAGGGACTTTGTCGGGATCAGGGCTGAAGAAGGCATTCTGCTCGACGCTGTCCCAGCTCTTAAACGGGATTTCAATCGGCCCGAGCTGGCTCATGTAGCCACGGATCACAATGCCCTGGGTGGCCAGGTACTTCTTGGCAATGGCGCCGGCGGCGACGCGCATGGCGGTTTCACGCGCCGAACTGCGACCACCACCACGGTAATCACGGATGCCGTACTTGTGGTGGTAGGTGTAATCGGCGTGGGCCGGACGGAAGGAATCCTTGATCGCCGAGTAGTCCTTGGACTTCTGGTCAGTATTGCGAATCAGCAGACCAATTGCGCAGCCGGTGGTTTTGCCTTCGAACACCCCGGCGAGGATTTCCACTTCGTCATCTTCCTGACGCTGAGTGGTGTGCCGGCTGGTGCCGGGCTTGCGCCGATCGAGGTCGCGCTGCAAGTCTTGCAGGCTAATTTCCAGCCCCGGCGGGCAGCCATCGACAATGGCGACCAACGCCGGGCCATGGCTTTCGCCAGCGGTGGTGACAGTGAACAGCTTGCCGTAGGTATTGCCGGACATGTGCAAAACGCTCCGCGAAAATCAGCTCAGGGCCGCGCTAAACCGCGCAAAACCCCACTTAAGTAAGGCGGCGAGTATACCCGTGGCGTTCACACAGTTCATCCTCGAACCTTCGGCGCGTATAACCGTCCAACAGTTCCCCCTTTGGCAGTTGTTATCCATGTTGCGAGCGTTTCTATTGACCCTTTGCCTACTCCCTGCCCTGGCTCAAGCCACGCCCCAGAGCACTGCGCACAACAGCGTGCAGCAAGCGATGCGCCTGCCAACCGGTCAGGGCACGCTGCATGGCACGCTGCTCAAGCCCAGCGGCACGGCCTCCGTGGCGGTGGCCTTGCTGATTGCCGGCTCCGGCCCGACTGACCGTGACGGCAATAACCCGGAAGGCGGCCAGAGCGACAGCCTCAAGCGCCTGGCGCAGAGTTTGGCCAAACAGGGCATCGCCAGCCTGCGCTACGACAAACGTGGGGTCGCTGCCAGCCGTGCCGCCACGCCGGATGAGCGCGACCTCAGTGTCGACAGCTATGTCAGCGATGCCGTGGCCTGGGCGCAGCTGCTCAAGGCCGACCCGGCGTTTGACCGGCTGATTCTGATCGGCCACAGCGAAGGTGCACTGATTGCCAGCCTGGCAGCCGAACAGGCCCAGGCCGATGCGTTGGTGGCGATTGCCGGCAGTTCACGGCCGATTGACCAACTGCTGCGCGAGCAACTGGCCGCACGCCTGCCACCGCCATTGCTCGAAAAAAGTAATCAACTACTCGACCGCTTGTTAGCCGGCCAGCTCAGCCCACAAGTGCCCAAGCAGTTGCAGGTGCTGTTTCGCCCCAGCGTGCAGCCTTATCTGATTTCACTGCTGCAGCAGCATCCTGCCCAGGCTTTCGCGCGCTTGCAGATCCCGGCGCTGATCGTACAAGGCAGCCACGATATTCAGGTCAGCGTCGCCGATGCGCAGGCGCTGCAAGCGGCCAAACCGGATGCCGAGCTGCTGATCATCCCGGGAATGAACCATATGTTGCGCATCAGTGCGCTGGATTTACCGGCGCAACTGGCCAGCTATGACAACCCTCGCTTGCCATTGGCCCACGGCCTGAGCGAGCAGATCGCCCGCTTTATCCAGCGCAGCGGCAAAAGGCCAACCTCCAGTTAGCCGAATAACGGCCGATAAGCGCTTTGACAGGCGCCAACTGTTTCGGCGTCGCGCACAGGACCGCTGTTTATGACCATCAGCCCCGCGCCGCAAACTGACACCGCACCGCAAGAAATCGTCGAGCCCGCCCACCCGTGGGCCGAACTGGCGCCCGAGCACTTTCTGCTATTGCGCCTGGCCCCCTTGCCCATCGACCGTCACACCGGCGCGCGGCCGCTGCGCTTTATCCAGCTGGGCCGTGTCGAACGCCAAAGCAAGCAGCACAGCCTGCTGCGCCTGACCTTGCAGCTACCCGGCCAGCGTGCGCGTAAGGAACAGAACACCCTCGAAGTCTGGGCTGAGCATGAGCAACGCAGAGTGCGATTTGGACCGGAGCAAGGCCTGCAAGTAGAGCCGGAGAACCGTGGCCTCGGGCGCTTTCTTCTGGCCCAGGGGATTGCCTGGGCACGCCAGCACTTTGCTCATTACCACGTGGAAAGTAATTCGCTGCCAAGCCAGAGCGCCTTAAGCGATGTCGCGCGCGCTCGCCGTGACCACTGCCTGCAGGCTCAGGGATTTGTCATCGAGTACCTCGACCCGTTAAATCTCAACGCGCAGTGCGGCGCAGCACGGGTCAGCGCGCTGCATGGCGATTGGCATACGGAAAAAGTACAGATCATCGAACTGCTGGACGCCGCCAGCATGCTCCAGCAGGCCGATCAAAATCTGCACGAGCAGGACGTCAAGCTGCGCAAGTTGGCCGAGCGCATTGAGGTGTTGAAACGCGAAGACGGCAGCTTACGCTTCACCATCACCTGTCTGGTGGCCTTCTGTATGTTTCAAGCCGGTTTACTGATCTGGATGGCCACGCGCTAGCGGCCTAAAAAGCAACGCTGGCCAGCGATTTCGCCCCATGCCATGCCTCAACCGCTGAAACGCGCCTCCAATTGCAGCTTGATCGCCGGCCAGTCATGGTCGGTGATGCTGTACAGCACCGTGTCGTCCAAACGCCCATCGGCCAGGCGGCGGTGATTGCGCAGCACGCCTTCACGCAGCGCCCCGAACTTTTCGATAGCGCGTTGCGAGCGCAGGTTGCTGGCAGCGGTTTTCAGCTGCACGCGAACCATGCCCCAGTTCTCGAAAGCATGCTTGAGCATCAGGTATTTGATCAGGGTGTTAAGCCCCGTGCCATGCTGGCTGCGATCCAGCCAAGTCCAGCCGATCTCTGTGGCCGGCAAGCTGCTGACAAAATCGGCAAAACGGGTGGTGCCGACCAGCTGTTCGCCGAGACGGATGACAAAGGGCAAGGCCCGCCCTTCGCGCTGCGCCAGCAGGCCCTCGCGGTACCAGTCCAGGCGTTGGGTGCCATTCATATGCAGCAGTTCGGCGCGATTGGCTTCAGCCAGGCTCACCAATGCCGGGATATCGCCATCGACCATGGGCTCGATGCGCAACCCACCCCGTTGCAGCGTTATCAGTTGCGGCTTGAACATAGGGCCCCTCCTCGCACAGCGTCGCTGCGCAACACGCTAACAGCGCCCACTGGCACACACAATCGGCAACAGTAATAACCTCCTCCGCGCGTGCGACCTTGGTCGTGCCTGACGCGCCACTACTTTGCTGCGAGACTACTGCCCATAATCTGCCCTGAATAACCTTTGTTTTTGGAGTACGCATGACCCTGTCTAGCGGGCTGATCGCCGCAGTTGCGCTGATCTACATGGCCATTCTGTTTGCCATCGCCTTCTACGGCGACCGCCGTGCCGCGCCCATGCCGCCACGGGTGCGGGCTTGGGTCTACAGCTTGTCGCTGGCGGTGTACTGCACCAGCTGGACGTTTTTTGGCGCCGTCGGCCAGGCCGCCGAGCAGCTCTGGTCGTTCCTACCGATCTACCTCGGGCCGATCATCATTCTGGTCTTCGCCCCCTGGGTGCTGCAGAAGATGGTGATGATCAGCAAACAGGAAAACATCACCTCAATTGCCGACTTCAT
>JAWWDH010000037.1:0-14412 GCA_033720015.1 Pseudomonas sp. | reverse complement strand
CACACCGATCAAAGCCCCGGCGGCGGGCAAGGTCATTCTGATCGGCGACTACTTCTTCAACGGCAAAACCGTGTTTGTCGACCACGGCCAGGGGCTGATCAGCATGTTCTGCCATCTCTCGGCCATCGACGTGAAGCTCGGCGACGAACTACCGCGCGGCGGCGTGCTCGGCAAGGTAGGTGCCACCGGCCGCGCCACCGGGCCACACTTGCACTGGAACGTCAGCCTGAATGACGCCCGCATCGACCCGGCGATTTTTATCGGCGCGTTCAAACCCTAACGGCTCGCAAGACACGTCCAGTAACCAAGCTGGCCGACCTGATGGCAGCGCCTTGGTTAAGGTAGCGCCGATCATTAAAACGCTGAAACTCTAGAGGAGTGGCATGAGCGACTTGTACAGCAACGCCCAGAACTGGCTTGAACACTACCCCGAACTCTACAGCCTGACCGGCCTGAGCCTGCTGATACTCACGGCCTGGCTGGCCAACTGGGTGGTCAAGCGCATCCTCTTGCGCGGTTTGTACCGTCTACTGATGGCCACGCCGATTGGCCAGGATGGCGCCCTGCATGATTCGCGCATCATTGCGCGGCTCGCCAATATCGTGCCCGCACTGATCATTTCCGCCGGCATCATGCTGGTACCGCACCTGCCGGAAGCTGCCGTGGCAGCGACACGCAATGTCTGTAGCGCGTTTATCGTGCTGACCATCGCGTTGGCCATCAGTGGCGTATTGACGCTGCTGAACAGCGCCTACGAGAAGCGCCCGAACGCCCACCTGAAGCCGATCAAGGGTTATGTGCAGGTGGTGAAGATACTGCTCTTCGCAGTTGCCACCATCCTCATGATCGCCAGCCTGATTGATCGCTCCCCGCTGATCCTGCTGTCGGGCCTCGGGGCCATGGCCGCCGTGCTGATGCTGATCTTCCAGGACACCCTGCTGTCGTTGGTCGCCAGCGTGCAGATCTCCTCCAGCGATATGATTCGCGTCGGCGACTGGGTCGAGATGCCGCAGCTGAATGCCGATGGCGACGTGATCGACATCGCCCTGCACACGGTCAAGGTGCAGAACTGGGATAAGACCATCAGCACCATTCCGACCAAGCGCTTTATCAGCGACCCGTTCAAAAACTGGCGAGGCATGCAGGAATGCGGTGGCCGGCGGATCAAGCGCAGCTTGCTGCTCGACCAAACCAGCATCGGTTTCCTCAGCCCGGAGCAAATCGCCCGCCTGCAGCGGTTCCTGCTGCTTGGCAAATACCTGAGCAACAAGCAAAGCGAACTGCTCAGCTGGAACAGTGCACTGCTCGAAGCCAGCCAGGAGCCGGCGAATACCCGCCGAATCACCAACATCGGCACCTTCCGTGCCTATGTCGAGCACTACCTGCGCCAACATCCGGGCATCCATCAGGAGATGACCCAACTGGTCAGGCAGCTGAGCCCGACAGCAGATGGCCTGCCACTGGAGCTTTACTGCTTCACCAATACGACGGCCTGGACACGCTATGAAGCGATCCAGTCCGACCTCTTCGACCACCTGCTGGCGATCCTTCCGGAGTTTGGCTTGCGGGTTTTCCAGCACCCGAGTGGCGCGGACATGCGCGAACTGAAACCCAGCCTTGCCGCTACAGCCCAGGGCTGAGCGTAAGACGGGCGGCGGCAGCCAGCGCAGCCGCCCGCAATCAACACAAAGCCCAGCAGAGTTTCCCAGCAAAAAAATCACACAAAATCGCAAATACAGCTCATAAACACCAATTTATCCGCATTGCTTGCCAGCTTTACCTTCACCGATTAGGGTTGCCGCCATGCACACTCAACACACTCTTATTCAGCTGCGCCAACACACCTGCCTCTGCTTGGTGAGCCAGCGACTGCGTGGCTAACACCTAACGCCACCGCCCTGCCCTGTTTACCGATTCCGCCCGGCCCGCCGATTGCCGCCGCGCTACAAGGATTGCCCCATGAGCATGCTTAAACACCCGTCCAGCAAGTACCGCCCGTTCACCCAGATCGCCATCCCGGACCGCACCTGGCCGGATCAGATCATCGACAAGGCGCCGATCTGGCTGTCGACCGATTTGCGCGACGGCAACCAGTCGTTGATCGAGCCGATGGACGCCGAGAAAAAGATGCGGTTCTTCAAGTGCCTGGTACAGATCGGCCTGAAGGAAATCGAAGTGGGCTTTCCTTCCGCCTCGCAGACGGATTTCGACTTCGTCCGCGAGCTGATCGAAGGCGGCCACATTCCGGATGATGTGACCATCCAGGTCCTGACCCAGGCCCGCGACGACCTTATCGAGCGCACCTTCGAGTCGCTCAAAGGCGCGAAGAAAGCCATCGTGCATTACTACAATGCCTGCGCACCGAGCTTCCGCAAGATCGTCTTCAATCAGGACAAGGCGGGCGTCAAAGCCATCGCCGTAGCCGCCGGCAAGACCATCAAGCGCCTCGCTGCTGCCGCGCCAGAAACCCAGTGGGGCTTTGAATACTCACCGGAAGTGTTCAGTTCCACCGAGATTGATTTCGCCGTTGAGGTGTGCAACGCGGTCATCGGCGTATTCCAGCCGACCCCGGCCAACCCGCTGATCCTCAACCTGCCCGCAACCATCGAGTGCGCCACGCCGAACAACTACGCCGACCAGATCGAGTGGTTTGGCCGCCATGTCGACCGGCGCGACAGCGTGCTGATTAGCGTGCACACCCACAACGACCGCGGCACCGGCGTGGCCGCCTCTGAGTTGGCAGTCATGGCCGGCGCCGATCGCGTCGAAGGCTGCCTGTTCGGCAATGGCGAGCGCACCGGCAACGTCTGCCTGGTGACCCTGGCACTGAACCTCTACACCCAGGGCGTCGACCCTGAACTGGACTTCTCCGATATCGACAACGTGCGCAAGGTGGTCGAGGACTGCAACCAAATCCCGGTACACCCGCGCCACCCGTACGTCGGCGACCTGGTACACACGGCGTTTTCCGGCTCGCATCAGGACGCCATCCGCAAGGGCTTTGCCCAGCAGCAGGCCGACGCCGTTTGGGAAGTGCCTTACCTGCCGATCGACCCCGCCGATATTGGCCGCGATTACGAAGCGGTAATCCGCGTCAACAGCCAGTCCGGCAAGGGTGGCATCACCTTCCTGCTTGAGCAGGAATACGGCATCTGCCTGCCACGGCGCATGCAGATTGAGTTCAGCCAGGTGGTGCAGAAGGAAACCGACCGCCTCGGCCTGGAGATGAGCGCCAAACAGATCCACCAGCTGCTGGAGCGCGAGTACCTGCAAGCCAGCGTGCCTTATGCACTGAAAGGCCATCGCCTGCAGGAAGAAAACGGCACCAGCGCGGTCGATGTCGAGATCGTCAACGACGGTGAAGTTCAGCACTGGCGCGGCATCGGCAAAGGCCCGCTGGAAGCCCTGGTTGCCGGCCTGCCGGTTGCCGTGGAGATCATGGACTATTCCGAGCACGCCATCGGCGCCGGCACCAACGCCAAGGCAGCGGCCTATATCGAGCTGCGCGTTAACGGTGGCCGCGCCCTGCACGGTGTGGGCATCGACGAGAACCTCACCACGGCGAGCTTCCGTGCACTGTTCAGCGCCCTTAACCGCTCACTGAAACAGTCTGAGGCACAAGCCGCCTAAGGCGCTCCAGCAGTGACGACAACGCCGGGCATGCCCGGCGTTGTTGCATCTGCATCCCGGATAAGTCCGCGGCAGTACTGGCGCTTATGCCTAGATACGCGGGTTGCACCCAGCTGACATCAACTCAAAGCTATCGGCATCGAGGTGAGCCGGAAAGCGCTCGCGGTAAGCCGCCAACGCGGCACCCGACAGGCTGATAGTAAACACCCCGGCCGCCGCCTCGGCGCTGAGCAATGCATCACCCTGAAAATTCAGTACCTGACTGTCGCCGCTGTAGGCGTGACCCTTACCGTCCTCGCCGATGCGATTGACCGCCGCCACATAGCAGAGGTTTTCGATCGCCCGCGCCGGCAACAGGCGGTTCCAGTGATGGCGCCGCGCCGCTGGCCAGTTGGCGGTGTAGAGCAGCAGGTCGGTATTTTGCGGGTCGCAACTCCACACCGGAAAGCGCAGGTCGTAGCAGATCAGCGGTCGCACCAACCAACCCTTCACCTCCAACAGCACTTGCTGCTCACCCGCGCTGTAGTGCTTGTGCTCACCGGCCATACGGAACAGGTGACGTTTGTCGTAGTGCGCCAAGCTGCCATCCGGGCGCGCCCAGAGCAGGCGATTACGGTACGCACCATCGGCGGTCTGGATAATCAGGCTGCCGGTAACCACGGCCTGCAGCGCTTGGGCCTGCTCACGCAACCACAGACTGGTAGGCCCACCCTCCGGCTCCGCCAGAGCGGCAGAGTCCATGGAAAAGCCGGTGCTAAACATCTCCGGCAGCACGATCAGGTCGGCGCCGCGGGCCTGCTCTAATAGGGCTGCAAAATGCGCGCGATTGGCAGCGGGGTCTTGCCAAGCCAGGGTGGTTTGAATCAGCGCCAACCCTAGATCGGGCAACAAACTTATATCGCGCATAGTTTCTCCGCCGCCTGGCGCAAGGTTTCTTCGCGCTTGGCGAAGCACAAACGCAGCAGGCGCAAATCCTTGGGCGCTTGTTGATAGAACACGGACACCGGAATCGCCGCTACAGCGTGCTCACGGGTCAGCCATTCGGCCATGGCCACATCATCCAGATCATCGCGAATGGCCGAGTAATCAAGCAACTGGAAATAGGTCCCAGGGGTGCGGGTAAAGCTGAAACGCGAGCCCACCAGCAGATCACAAAACAGGTCGCGCTTGGCTTGGTAAAACCCCGGCAGCTCGGTGACATGCTCAGGATGCTCAGCCATATAGTCGGCCAGCGCCCATTGCAGCGGCGTCACCCCGCAGAAACTGACGTACTGATGCACCTTGCGCAGCTCGGCGCTCAACGCGGGTGGCGCAACCACGTAGCCGGTTTTCCAGCCGGTGACGTGGTAGGTCTTGCCGAACGAGCTGACCACAAACGCACGCTGATACAGCTCCTCATGCGCCAACACGCTGGCGTGCTGGCTACCGTCGAACACCAGGTGTTCATACACCTCATCACTGATCAGGTGGATATCGCGATGGCGAATCAGCTCAGCCAACCGATCCAGCTCGGTACGCGAGATCAGCGCCCCGCTGGGGTTGTGCGGACTGTTGAGGATGATCAGGCGCGTCTTGGCACTCAACGCGTCCTCCAGATGCTGCCAGTCGATGGCGAAATCCCCGCGCACCAGTGGCACATGCACGCAACGCCCGCCGGCCAACTCAACGGAAGGCTCATAACTGTCGTAGCAAGGGTCGAAGACGATCACCTCATCACCCGGACGGATCAGCGCCTGCACCGCGCAGAAGATCGCCTGAGTCGCTCCGGGTGTAATGGTGATTTCGCTATCGACGCTGACCTCTCGGCCATAACTACGAGCGATTTTCGCCGCCACCTGCTCGCGCAGTGCGGGTAAACCGGTCATCGGCGCGTACTGGTTATGCCCAGCCGCAATATGCCGGGCGACGGCTTCACGCAGCGCCTGTGGGCCATCGAAGTCCGGGAAGCCCTGGGACAGATTGAGCGCGCCGGTTTCCCCGGCTAGCTGCGACATGCGGGTAAAAATCGTGGTGCCGACATTCGGCAGCTTGCTGGTGATCATCGAGGCAACATCCGGCTTGAGCGCGTGTGATGCGGCAGGATAGCCGATCCCCCAGATACGCAAAAGGCACCCGCAGGTGCCTTTATAACGCGTTTTAATCCAAGCTTAACGCTTGTCTTTGCGCTTCTTCTCGGCCTTTTTGTGGTGAGTCATCATGCGGCGCTTCTTGTTCACCTGACGATCTGTGAGGGTATTTTTATTGCCCTCATACGGGTTCTCGCCACCTTTGAACTCGATACGGATCGGCGTACCGACCAGCTTGAGTACACGGCGGTAGGTGTTTTCCAAGTAGCGAACATACGACTTGGGCACCGAGTCGACCTGGTTACCGTGGATCACAATCAACGGCGGGTTGGCACCGCCCAAGTGCGCGTAACGCAGCTTGATCCGACGGTTTTGCACCATCGGTGGCGCGTGATCGCCCACTGCGTCTTCGAGAATCTGGGTCAGGCGGTTGGTCGGCCAGCGGGTGATCGCCGACTTGAACGAAGCCTGCACCGACTTGTACAAGTTGCCCACACCGGTGCCATGCAACGCCGAGATAAAGTGGATGTCGGCGAAGTCGACGAAGAACAGTCGGCGTTGCAGCTCGACTTTCACATAGTCGCGCTCACTCGGCTCCATGCCGTCCCACTTGTTCAGGGCGATAACCAGGGCACGACCGCTTTCCAACACAAAACCCAGCAGATTGAGGTCATGGTCGACCACGCCTTCGCGGGCATCCATGACAAACACCACGACGTTGGAGTCTTGGATTGCCTGCAGGGTTTTCACCACCGAAAACTTTTCTACCGCCTCGAAAATCTTGCCGCGGCGACGTACGCCGGCGGTGTCGATCAAGGTGTACTTCTCGTCATCACGCTCGAACGGAATATAGATGCTGTCGCGGGTGGTACCCGGCTGGTCATAAACGATGACCCGGTCTTCACCGAGCATACGATTGACCAGCGTCGACTTACCGACGTTGGGACGGCCAATAATCGCCAGCTTGATACCGTCTTTTTCGCTCGGGCCTGGAATCCGCTTGGCTTCCTGACCTTCGAGGACGACTTCATCTTCCTCACCTTCTGCAAGCTCGTTGGCATCCTTAGGAAAGGAGCCCAGCACGGCCTCAAGCATCTGGGTGATACCACGACCATGCGCGCCGGCAATCGGCAGCGACTCGCCCATGCCCATGCTGGAGAATTCAGCGCGGGCCAGATCGGTGTCGATGTTGTCGACCTTGTTGATCACCAGGAAGCTGCGCTTGTTACGACGACGCAGGTGCTCACCAATCATCTGGTCGGAGGCGGACAGCCCGGCGCGGGCATCCACTAGAAACAGGACGGCATCGGCTTCTTCAATGGCCTGCAGGGACTGCTCGGCCATCTTTGCGTCGATGCCTTCCTCGTCACCGGAAATACCACCGGTGTCGATGACGATATAAGTTCGCCCCTGCCACTTGGCCTCGCCGTACTGGCGATCACGGGTCAGACCAGACAGGTCGCCGACAATCGCGTCACGGGACTTGGTCAAGCGGTTAAACAGGGTGGACTTGCCGACGTTCGGACGGCCCACCAGGGCAATTACGGGAACCATTAGGCTCTCCACTTCGTTATTTCAGAAAATACAAAAGCCGCTGCAGGGGCAGCGGCCGGAATTCATTGCACTGACGATGCGGCACAGCCCCAAGAGCTGTACAGCATCGCCAAAGCGACAGGCGCTTATTTGATGGTCAAAGCCACCAGTTTGCCGCTATTGCCGAAGGCATATAGCCAGCCGCCTGCCACCAATGGACGCGCACGCAGACCATCACTGTCGATACGTGTACGGCCGACAAAACGGCCATCCACCTGACTCACCAGGTGCAGATAACCTTCCAGGTCACCAAACGCCACATAGCTGGAAAACACTTCCGGCGCAGACAGCTGACGGCGAGCCAGCGCGTCATTGTTCCACAGTGCCGAAGCCGAACGTTCGTCGATCCCTTCAACCGTGCCGTTGGCCAGGTTTACATAAACACTGCCGTAACCTTGGGCAACGCCAACCGAACTGGAGGCTTCACGCTGCCAAAGAATACGACCACTCTCCAGATCCATCGCCGCCACACGGCCTTGATAGCTAACTGCATAGAGCGTACCGGCCGAAAGCAGCAAGCCGCCGTCGATATCAACAACGCGCTCCAACTCAGAACGGCCCTGCGGTACAGCTACGCGCTGCTCCCAGACCGGAATGCCACGCTGTGCATCCAGCGCGATCACCTTACCGGTGGACAGGCCGGCAACCGCCAGGCGGTTGGTCAGTACCGGGCTACCAGTGCCGCGCAGCGTCAGAACCGCCGGCGTGTTTTCGAAGATCCAGCGCTGATTGCCAGTGTCCGCATCAAAGGCGATCAAGCGATCGTCTTGAGTCTGTACCAGCACCACATCACCGTTCAATGCCGGCGCGGCCAGTACTTCACTGGTCACCCGAGCACGCCACTTCTCTTCACCGCTAACGGTATCGAGGGCGATGATTTCACCTTTCAGGGTACCGACAACTACCAAGCCGTAGCCTGCGGCAACGGCACCGGAAACCGGCAGATCAAGCTCGGTTTTCCACAGGACCTTGCCGGTCATGCGGTTCATGGCCACGACCAGACCTTCAACGTCGGCGGCATAAATCTGCTCACCGTCAAGCGCAGGCGTGAGCATGTTGAAGGTGTCCCCCTGGCCCTCGCCAATCGAACGACTCCATTCTTTCTGCAGGCTAACCTCTTCCTCGAACTTGGGCAGATCGGCCGGGGGCAGTTCCTTCTTACTATTGCTGCTGCAACCTACAGCCAATACGGCCAGGGCCAGCAGTGCGGCATTCTTCCAGCGCATCACGTCACGCATCCCCTTTTGCCAGATCATCCAGCTTCATTTGCAGACCACCGACAGCCGCGTCTTCGGAGAGCGCCGCCTTGGCTTTTTCGTAGGCCGCGTGCGCATCATCGGCGCGGCCGAGCTGCACCAACAAGTCGCCCTTGAGTTCTTCGCGGCTAGCGGTAAAGGCTGGCGCAACCTTGGTATCCAGCAGCTTCAGGGCATCATCTGCCTTATTCTGAGCCGCCAGCACACGCGCCAGGCGCTGACGCGCCAACTCAGCCAGGCTGTCGTCGGCGGGCTTATCGACAATCGCCTGCAGCTCGCTGGCAGCGTCGTCCAACTTGCCTGCCTCGACTGCTACTTTGGCCACGAATAGGCTGCCGTATTGCGCGTAATGGCTACCGGCGTAGTCACTTTTCAGGGTGTTGGCCAACTCTGCAACCTTGGCGGCGTCAGGCTTGCCGCTTGGCTCCAGCGCCGCTTCCAGCAACTGCTGATAGACCATCGAAGCGCCTTGCGCCTGATTGCTCTGGTACTTCTGCCAGCCCTGCCAGCCAAATACCACCACCAACGCCAGCGCAACGCCGGTCAGCAATGGCATGCCATTCTGCTGCCACCAGTCCTTGATTACCGCCAGCTCT
Source organism: Pseudomonas sp. (assembly GCA_033720015.1). GTDB lineage: Bacteria > Pseudomonadota > Gammaproteobacteria > Pseudomonadales > Pseudomonadaceae > Aquipseudomonas. The sequence continues at coordinate 5,271 of JAWWDH010000037.1, read as the reverse complement.
TCATCATCAGTACGCGAAACCACCCCAGCACTCCTTTTCGCTAAATCACTAAATAGACGCTCAGGCCTGATTGGCGCAGTTCGCCAGATGATCGGCCAATGCCGACCATGCAATACTTTGCTGCTCGCCCTGACCGCGCAGCGGCTTGCAACCTACCACTTGCTGGGCCAATTCGTCTTCACCCAAGATCAAGGCGTACAACGCGCCGCTTTTATCGGCTTTCTTGAACTGGCTCTTGAAGCTACCCGCCCCGGCATTCACCTGCAGGCGCAGATTAGGCAGCTGATCACGCAGCCGCTCGCTCAAGGCCAGCGCCGCCAGCTCAGCAGGCTCACCAAAGGCACACAGGTAAACGTCAACCGTGCGAGCGATTTCAGCCGGTACTTTACCTAGAGTTTCGAGCAACAGCACCAAGCGTTCGATGCCCATGGCAAAACCCACGCCTGGCGTCGGCTTGCCGCCCATCTGTTCAACCAGGCCGTCATAACGACCACCGGCGCAGACGGTGCCCTGGGAGCCGAGCTGGTCGGTGACCCACTCGAACACGGTCTTGCTGTAGTAATCCAGGCCACGCACCAGCTTGGGATTGATCACGTAAGGCACACCCGCCGCATCCAGACGGGCTTTCAGCCCCTCGAAATGCAGTCGCGACTCTTCATCGAGGTAATCTGCCAGCTTCGGCGCATTTACCAGCACGGCCTGGGTTTCTGGCGATTTGCTGTCGAGCACACGCAACGGATTGCTACCCATGCGGCGGCGGCTGTCTTCATCTAGCTGATCAGCGTGTGCGGTGAGAAACTCAACCAGCGCTTCACGGTAGACCGCACGCGCAGCACTGGTGCCCAGGCTGTTGAGCTCAAGCTTTACCGCATCACGAATACCCAGCAGGTTCCACAGGCGCCAGGTCAGCACGATCAGCTCGGCATCGATGTCCGGGCCGTCGACATTGAACACTTCCACGCCAATCTGGTGGAACTGGCGATAACGACCTTTCTGTGGGCGCTCGTGTCGGAACATCGGGCCGATGTACCAGAGTTTCTGCGTCTGCCCACCGCCGGACAAACCATGCTCAAGCACCGCGCGCACACACGCCGCCGTGCCTTCCGGACGCAGGGTCAGAGAGTCGCCGTTACGGTCGTCGAAGGTGTACATCTCTTTTTCAACGATATCGGTGACTTCACCGATGGAGCGCTTGAACAGCTCGGTGAACTCGACGATCGGCATGCGCATCTGGCGATAGCCGTAACCATCCAGCAGATTGGCCACGGTGCCTTCAAAATAACGCCAAAGCGGGGTCTGCTCGGGCAGGATATCGTTCATGCCACGGATGGCTTGCAGGGGCTTGCTCAATTCAATTCCTTAACGGTGTTAGCTACGCACGATAACGGCGGCGTCAGCGGCGACCTTGTCGGCCGCTTTCTGGCGAATCAGCTTTTCCAGCTCATCGACCAGGTTGTCATTGCCCAGCTTGAGTGCCGGCTTGCCATCGATATAGATCAGGTTGGGCGAGCCGCCAGTCAGGCCAATATGCGCCTCTTTGGCTTCGCCAGGGCCGTTAACCACACAGCCGATCACCGCCACGTCCAGCGGCACCAGCAGGTCTTCGACGCGCTGTTCCAACTCGTTCATGGTCTTCACCACATCAAAATTCTGCCGCGAGCAGCTCGGGCAGGCGATGAAGTTGATGCCCCGCGAACGCAAGCGCAGCGACTTGAGGATGTCGTAACCGACCTTGATCTCTTCCACCGGGTCTGCGGCCAGGGAAATACGAATGGTGTCGCCGATACCTTCGGCCAACAGCATGCCTAAGCCTACTGCCGACTTGACGGTGCCAGAGCGCAAACCACCGGCCTCGGTGATGCCCAAGTGCAGCGGCTGCTCGATCTGTTTAGCCAACAAGCGGTACGCCTCGACGGCCATAAACACGTCGGAAGCCTTAACGCTGACTTTGAAATCGGGAAAATTCAGGCGATCCAGATGCTCGACATGGCGCAAGGCGGACTCAACCAATGCAGCAGGCGTGGGCTCGCCATACTTTTTCTGCAAGTCTTTTTCCAGCGAGCCGGCATTCACCCCGATACGGATCGGAATGCCACGGTCACGCGCGGCCTCGACCACGGCCCGCACACGGTCTTCTCGACCGATGTTGCCCGGGTTGATGCGCAGGCAATCAACCCCGAGTTCTGCCACACGCAAGGCGATCTGGTAATCGAAGTGGATATCAGCCACCAGCGGCACCTTGACCTGCTGCTTGATCCGGCCGAAGGCCTCGGCTGCATCCATATCCGGCACCGAGACCCGCACAATGTCCGCGCCGGCATCTTCCAGGCGTCGAATCTGCGCCACGGTCGCGGCCACATCGTTGGTATCGCTGTTGGTCATGCTCTGCACGGCTATCGGCGCATCGCCGCCAACCGGTACGGAGCCGACCCAGATTTGGCGTGAAACGCGGCGCTTGATCGGTGATTCGCACTGCATATTACTGCCCACCCAACTTCAGACGCGCCGTCTCACCAGAGATAAAAGGCGCAACATCGACCGGACTACCGTTGACGCTGACCTGCGCCCCCCGGGCATAACCCAGGCGCAGTTCCAACGGAGCCTTGCCAGTCACCTGCAGGCTATCGCCCTTACGCTTGAGGGCGCTGAATAACACCTTGCCATTGGCATCAGTCAGCTGCGTCCAGCAATCGGCAATAAAGCTCAAGCTGACAACCGCTTCGCCTGCGGTAGCCTGCACCGAAGCGGTTGCAACGGGGGCAGCAGGCAATGCCTCTGCCGCAACCGGCGCTACAGCCGCGACGGCAGGAACAAGCGCTGCTTCTGCCGGCACATCCACCGCTGCTGCTTCACCAGCGGCAGGGCCTGGCATTACGGGAGTACCTTCCGGCAACGGCAAGACGGTTTCCGTGTCCATTTGGGCCGCTTCCACCGCCTGATCTTCCGGCTCATCCAGCGGGTGAATCTGTGTGGTGCCGTCGGCACCCTCTACTTCAACATGCTCAAGACTGGTCGTAGCGATGTCTTCCGCCTGGCGCTCGGCCTTCTCCTGCCACCAGAAGAAGCTCAAGCCAGCCAGCGCGAGCAACAAAACAAAACTGACCATGCGCAGAATGCGCTGTGAGTAACTTACCGGCCCCTCGATACGCCCCAGGCTGTGCACACTGCTGCCAGCGGCATCGCTACCGGTGAACTGATCGAACTCCAGTACCAGGCGATTCTGGTCGAGCTCCAGCAACTTGGCATAGGCCCGCACATAACCGCGGGCAAAGGTATGCCCAGGCAGCTTGTCAAAAGCACCTTGCTCCACCTGACTCAAGCGTTGCGAGGTCAAGTTCAACTGTGCAGCGACTTCGGCGATAGTCCAGCCGCGACCCTCGCGAGCCTCGCGCAAAGTATCACCCGGATTGATGCGGGGAACTGCTAGCACTTCAGGATGCGCCGCTTTCATCATTGCTCCGACAGGTATTGCTGATATTCCGGGGTGCCCGGATAAAGTCGCTTCAATTGCAAACCGAGGCTCGCGGCATTGTCGCGCTCATCGAAAATTTTCGCTAAACGCACCCCTAACAACAAGCTGCGCGCAGTCTGCGGCGCCAAGGTCAGGTAGCCCTCGTAATAGCTCCGGGCTGGCACGAACTGCTTGTCCTCATAGGACAACTGCGCCATCTCCATCAACGCGCGCGGCTGGCGGCTATTCAAGCGCAGCGAACGCTCGAAATACGCCTTGGCCTGTTCAGGCTGGTTTAGCTGCTGAGCGGTCATCCCGAGGTTTTCAAAAACCCGTGAACGCTCAGGGTAGAGATTGTCCTGAGCCGCTTCCAGGTAACGCTCAAGTGCTTCCTGATAACGCTGTTGTTCGAACAAGAAACTACCGTAATTATTCAGCAAGCGAGCATCGTCACGGCGCTGCGAAATAGCCTTACGAAAGTGCTCATCCGCCAGCTTAGGCTCCATTTCTATCTGGAACGCCAAGGCCAGCGCGGCGTGTGCATCGGCATTGGAAGAGTCGAGCTCCAGGGCCTTTTTCAGCGGCACTTTGGCACGCCCAGTCTGACCTTGCTGCAGGTAGCCTATGCCCAACTGAACATAGGCATCACGGGCCTCGTCGCGGCCCTTATCGGTTTTCATCGGATCAACACTACCAGTTGTGACACAACCGGCTAACAGACTAGCGGCCAACAGCAATAACGCGGGACGCAAGGTCATGGGTATCCTCCCCTTAAGTTCGATTGGCGGCGGAACTCGGCGTTTCTGCCTCGCTACTCAACTCACGCACAGCGATGTAACGTTCACTTCGGCGGGTACGGTCCATTACCTGGCCAACCAACTGGCCACAGGCTGCGTCAATGTCCTCGCCCCGCGTGGTGCGCACGGTGACATTGTGCCCGGCTTTATGCAGCAGGTCCTGGAAGCGGCGAATCGCATTGTTGCTCGGCCGCTCATACCCCGAGTGGGGGAAGGGATTAAACGGAATCAGGTTGATCTTGCAAGGCACATCTTTGAGAAGTGCGATCATTTCCTCAGCATGCTCAATCTTATCGTTCACATCCTTGAGCAGGGTGTACTCGATGGTCAGCACGCGCTTCTCACCCAACCTAGAAACATAACGCTTACAGGCTGCCAAAAGCATTTCCAGCGGGTACTTCTTGTTGATCGGCACCAATTGGCTGCGCAGCTCATCATTGGGCGCATGCAGCGACAGCGCCAACGACACGTCGATGACCTCACCCAGCTTATCGATCATCGGCACCACGCCCGAAGTGGACAGCGTCACCTTGCGTTTGGAGATGCCATAGCCGAGGTCATCCATCATGAGCTTCATGGCGGCGACCACATTGTCAAAATTCAACAACGGTTCGCCCATGCCCATCATCACCACGTTGGTGATCGCCCGGTCAATCTTCGCCGGCACACTGCCAAACGACTTATTGGCAATCCACACCTGGCCGATGATTTCCGCAGCAGTAAGGTCGCTGTTAAAGCCTTGCTTACCGGTCGAACAGAAACTGCAATCCAGCGCACAACCGGCCTGCGACGAAACACACAAAGTGCCGCGCGTCCCCTGGGGGATATAAACAGTTTCAACACAGCTACCTGACGCCACCCGCACTACCCACTTGCGCGTGCCATCAGTGGAAATATCTTCGCTGACCACTTCCGGGCCGCGGATTTCAGCACAGGCCTTGAGCTTTTCGCGCAAGGCCTTGCTGACATTACTCATGGCATCGAAGTCATCGACACCAAAGTGGTGAATCCACTTCATCAACT
>JAWWDH010000036.1:0-14430 GCA_033720015.1 Pseudomonas sp. | reverse complement strand
CGCTGCAGCGGTTGTGGCATGGCTGACGTCCATTGCGGTACACGGCCCTGACTGGCCTTGCTGATGGCCGCCGAGGCACGGCTGAGCAGGGGCGCGCCCATGAGCAGGCGCGCGCCGTTGGCCACGTGCAGCATTACCCGCGCGCCCTGCATGGCACGCTGGAAGTTGTTCGCCAGCCAGTCGGCGCGGCGTTGCTTGTCGGCATCGCGGGCGCGCAGTTGCCGCACTAAATCACCGGTGTTGATGCCCACCGGGCAGCGTTGCGCGCACAGGCCGGTGGCGGCGCAGGTGTCGATGCCGTGGTACTGGTAGGCCGCTTCCAGCTCCTGGGTATCGATACCGGCGCGTTTCTTTGCCTGAATATCACGCCAGATCACGATGCGTTGGCGCGGGCTTAGCGTCAGCCCCTTGGAGGGGCACACCGGCTCGCAGAAACCACACTCGATGCACTTGTCGACGATGTCATCGGCGGCCGGCAGCGGCTTGAGGTTTTTCAGGTGCAGCTGCGGGTCATCCGACAGCACCACATCCGGGTTGAGAATGCCTTTGGGGTCGAGCAGGCGCTTGATTTGCCACATCAATTGGTAAGCGTCTTGGCCCCATTCCAACTCGACGAAGGGCGCCATGTTGCGCCCGGTGCCGTGCTCGGCTTTCAGTGAGCCACCAAACTCCACCGCGACTAACTGGGCGACGTCGTCCATAAAGGCGGCGTAGCGGGTTTTCTCTGCTTCGCTATCAAAGCCCTGGGTGAAGACGAAGTGCAGGTTGCCTTCCAGTGCGTGGCCGAAAATGATTGCCTCGTCGTAACCGTGTTTGTCGAACAGCGCGAGCAGGCGGTTAACCCCTTCGGCTAGCTGTTCGATGGGGAAGGTCACGTCCTCGATGATCACTGTGGTGCCGGTCTGACGTACCGCCCCGACGGCCGGGAAGGTGTCCTTGCGGATTTTCCACAGCAGGTTGTAGACGCTTGGGTCTTCGCTGAAGTCCACCTGTTTTTCCAGGGGGAATTCGGCGATCGACGCCATGATCAGCCGCATCTGTTCGTGCAGCAGGCTTTGCTTGGCCGCGCGGGATTCGATCAGCAGGGCGCAGGCGCTGGCGGACAGATCCTTGACCCATTCCGGCATGCCGGGCTTGTTCTGCACCGAGCGCAGGCTGCGACGATCGAGTAGTTCGACAGCGGACACCGGTTGTTGCTTGAGCGCGGTGACCGCGCGGCAGCAGTTTTCCACGTCAGGGAACACCAGCAGGGCGCTGGCCTTGTGCGGGTAATCAGGCACGGTGTTGTAGGTCACCGCGCTGATAAAACCCAGGGTGCCTTCGGAGCCGACCAGCAAGTGGCTGAGAATATCCAGCGGCTGATCGAAGTCCACCAGGGCGTTTAGGGACAAGCCGGTGGTGTTCTTCAAACGGTATTTATGGCGAATTTTCGCCGCCAGGGCGCTGTTGGCGCGGGTCTGTTTGCCCAGCTGGCTCAACTGCTCCAGCAGCTCGGCGTGGGTGGCGAAGAAGCGCGACACGCTGAGCGGGTCTTCTGTGTCCAACACGCTACCGTCAGCCAGCACCAGGCGGATGCCGGCCAGGGTGTGGTAGCTGTTTTGCGCGGTGCCGCAGCACATACCGCTGGCATTGTTGGCGACGATGCCGCCGATCTCGCAGGCATTGATCGACGCCGGGTCGGGGCCGATCTTGCGTTGAAAGGGAGCCAGCACGGCATTGGCCGCCGCGCCGATAACCCCGGGTTGCAGACGAATCTGCGCGCCCTGGCCGCGTATCTCCCGGCCGTTCCAGTTATCGCCCAGGACGATCAACACCGAGTCGCTGATGGCCTGGCCAGACAGGCTGGTGCCGGCGGCGCGAAAGGTCACCGGTACCTGATGTGCGCCTGCCAGCTTGAGCAGCTCAACCACCTCTAACTCTGCTTCGACGCGCAGCACCAGCTTGGGAATCAGTCGATAAAAGCTGGCGTCGGTGCCGAAGGCCAGGGTCGACAACGGGTCGTCGAAGCGGCGTTCGACGGGGATCAGGTTCTCGACGGCGGCAATAAAGGCGGCAGGCAGGCTCATGCAGGCTCCAGGGTCAGGATGCGGCGTGGTGCAGTTCACGCACCAGCGAGTCAGCGCTGATCTCGCTGATCGATTTGGCCCCGGTCAACACCATGGCCACGCGCATTTCTTTTTCAATCAAGTCCAGCAGGTTGCTGACTCCTGCCTCGCCGGCCACGGCCAGGGCGTAAATAAAGGCGCGGCCCAGCAGCACTGTGTCGGCGCCCAGGGCAAGCATGCGCACCACATCCAGACCGGTGCGGATGCCGGAGTCGGCGAGAATCGCCAAATCGCCTTTGACTGCATCGGCAATCGCCGGCATGGCGCGGGCGCTGGAGAGCACACCATCGAGCTGACGGCCGCCATGGTTGGAGACGACGATGCCATCGGCGCCGAAGCTCACGGCGTCCTTGGCGTCTTGCGGGTCGAGAATGCCTTTGATGACCATTGGGCCGTCCCAGAATTCACGAATCCACTCCAGGTCTTTCCAACTGATCGACGGGTCGAAGTTGTTGCCCAGCCAGCCGATGTAATCAGCCAGGCCTGTGGGGTTGCCGCGATAGGTGGAGATATTACCCAGGTCATGCGGCCGCCCCAGCAGGCCGACATCCAAAGCCCAGCGTGGATGGGTTACGGCTTGCAGCATGCGCCGCAGCGGTGCGTTGGGGCCGCTCATGCCGGAATGCGCATCGCGGTAACGCGCGCCGGGTACCGGCATGTCGACGGTGAACACCAGGGTGGTTACGCCGGCCGCTTTGGCGCGCTCCAGGGCGTTCTTCATAAAACCACGGTCTTTCAGCACATACAGCTGAAACCACATGGGCCGGTCGATGGCCGGGGCGACTTCTTCAATCGGGCAAACCGAAACGGTGGACAGGGTAAAGGGAATGCCCTTCGCCGCTGCCGCTTTGGCCGCCTGTACTTCACCACGACGGGCGTACATGCCGGTCAGGCCAACCGGAGCCAGGGCCACGGGCATGCTCAGGGTTTCATTGAACAGGCGGGTTTGCAGGCTCAGCTCGGACATGTTGCGCAGCACGCGCTGGCGCAGGGCGATATCCGCCAGGTCGGAAACGTTGCGCTTGAGCGTGTGTTCGGCGTACGCGCCGCCGTCGAGGTAGTGGAACAGAAACGGCGGCAGCCGGCGTTGGGCGGCGGCGCGGTAGTCGGTGGAGGCAGAAATGATCATGGCATCACCCAAGTAGGAAAAGGGTTGCTACAACGCCTGGGGCGCGTTGTGTGGCACGCGCCCCAGGCGGTTATCAGCCAGCCATCAGCGGGTCGCTGATGCCCAGTACATAGACGGCAAACAGTGCGATCAGGCCGGTAAACAGTACGTAGTACAGGGTAGGCCAGACGGTCTTGCGTAGGATGCTGCCTTCACGGCCGAGCAACCCGACCGTGGCCGAGGCCGCCACCACGTTGTGGATCGCGACCATATTGCCGGCAGCCGCGCCGATGGCTTGTACCGCGACGATCAGTGCGCTGGAGATGCCCAGGCTGTTGGCCACGCCAAACTGGAACTGGCTGAACATCATGTTGCTGACGGTGTTGGAACCGGCAATAAACGCGCCGAGAGCCCCGACGCTTGGCGCCAGCAGCGGGTAAATGCCGCCTACGCTGTCGGCCACCCAGCGCGCCATCAGGATCGGCATGCTCGATAACTCCGCGGCGTTGACCCCGGAGTTGATCAGAATGCGCACCATCGGCACGGTGAACAGCAGAACGAAGCCGGCGCTGAGCAGCACGCTGGAGGATTCCTTCACCGCACTGCCGAGTTCGCGCAATTTCATGCCGTGGATGAAGAAGGTGGCGAGCACTACTGTCACCAAAATACCGCCAGGCAGGTACAGCGGCTGGAAGTTGGCGCTGACCCCGGTTTCACCGAGCAGGTCGGGGAAGTTCAGCATCACGCTTTTCAGTGCGGCGCTGACTTCCGGGAAGATCCGGCTGATCACCAGCAGTGCGCCGACCAGCACATAGGGCAGCCAGGCCCGTAGGGCGCTCATTGGCTTGGCAGTGAGCTGGTCGAGTTTCATCTCCACAGTGCCCAGCCACTCAGCCGGCCACTTGTCCGCCGGGGCGAAGTCCCAGGTGGTTTTCGGCAGCAGAAAGCCCATGCGCGCGGCGCTGGTGACAATCGCCAAGCCAATCAAACCGCCGCCCAGTGAGGGGAATTCTGGGCCGAGGAAGATGCCGGTCAGGGCGTAAGGGATGGTGAACGCCAGGCCGGCGAACAGGGCAAACGGCAGCACCGCAAACCCGGCTTTCCAGCTTTTCTCGGTGCCGAAGAAACGCGTCAGCATCAGCACCATCACCAGTGGCATCACGGTGCCGACAATGGCGTGGATGACCGCCACTTCACTGGTGATCAGTTGCAGGAACTGCGCCCAGGACGAGCCCTGCTCAACCAGCTGCGCGCCGATGGTGGCCGAGTCCAGGCCGGTGTTGACTCCGACGATGATCGGCGTACCTACCGCGCCAAAGGAGACGGGCGTGCTTTGTACCAACATGCCCATCAGCACCGCGGCCATCGCCGGGAAGCCGATAGCCACCAGCAGTGGCGCGGCGATGGCGGCGGGTGTGCCGAAACCGGACGCGCCTTCGATAAAGCAGCCGAACAGCCAGGCAATGATGATCGCCTGAATACGCCGGTCCGGGCTGATGGTGGCAAAACCGGCACGAATCGCGGTGATGCCGCCGGAGTGCTTGAGCGTGTTGAGCAGCAATATCGCGCCGAAGATGATCCACAACAACCCGAGGGTGATCAGCAGACCCTGCACGGTGGAGGCCAGCACACGGTTAACACTCATGTCCCAGGCAAACAGGCCAACGGCGGCGGTGAGCAAGTAGACCAGTGGCATGGCGTGCTTGGCCGGCCAGCGCAGGCCGATCAGCAAAATGGCGGCCAGTAGAATCGGAGAGAAAGCTAAGAGAGCAAGAAGACCTGTCGACATGCTGGCCCCCTAGCGCTGCGCGATGCGTTTGGATGAATGCAGGTGCAGCGGTATGGCGGGTAGGTGGGCAAAAGCCGGCATGGGAAAGACCTCGTTGAACTCTTGGAATTGTCTTATATTTATAAATTGGTAATACCAATTTACAAATCTGCCTGGTCAGGGTAAGAGTGACGGCTTCGGCCTGTCAATTAGTAGCCTTACGACTTTGGTCGAAAGCCGCCAGCTTGCCTGCCTGGTGAGCGAGCGATAGGCTGGTTTGCGGATAGCGTAATAGGCCGCGTGAGGTGGTCAAACCAGTGGAGTGTGGATGATGGAAGTAGGGTCGGTGCGTCAGCGCCGTTTGTCGGACGATATCGTCAGTCAACTGGAAACCATGATTCTCGAAGGCACCCTGAAAACCGGTGAGCGACTGCCGGCCGAGCGCGTATTGGCTGAGCAGTTCGGCGTTTCGCGGCCGTCGCTGCGTGAGGCGATCCAGAAACTCGCTGCCAAGGGGCTGCTTGTCAGTCGGCAAGGCGGTGGCAACTATGTGGCCGAGACCCTGGGCTCGACCTTTAGTGACCCATTGCTGCATCTGCTGGAAAGCAACCCAGAGGCCCAGCGCGACCTGCTGGAGTTTCGTCACACCCTGGAAGGCTCCTGTGCTTATTACGCGGCGCAGCGCGCCACCGCGCTGGATCGTCAGTGTCTGGCTGACGCCTTTGCCGCCTTGCAGGACTGCTACAGCCGCAGCGGCAAGGTGACCCGCGCGGAAGAGGGCGCGGCCGATGCGCGCTTTCACTTGGCCATTGCCGAAGCCAGCCACAACGCCGTCCTGCTGCACACCATTCGCGGCTTGTTCGACCTGCTCAAACGCAACGTGGTGACCAATATTGGCGGCATGTACGCCCAGCGCGATGAGACCCGCGACGTGCTGATTGAGCAGCATCGCGGCTTGTATCAGGCGATTATCGAAGGCCGCGCCGAAGAGGCGCGCACGCTGTCCAACCGACACATCGATTATGTGCAGGAAGTACTGGCCGAAGTGCAGCAGCAGGCGCGTCGTGAAGAACGTGCGCAGCGGCGCGGCAAGCTGTGAAAGCCAAGCCCTGCTGAGCATTTTTCGGCGGCTCGGGCGGAGTTGTTACTGTCTATTTTATCGGTGCACTTTCGCTCGCTAAGCGCCGCCAAACCGGGCATGGTTAAGCCTGCTGAGGGTTGGCTACGTGCTTGCGGATTGCGCGGCAAGGCGGCTTAGGTGAAACCTCAGCAGTCCCTAATTCACCCTGGACCTTAAGCGCCATACGCTCGGAGATAGTTATGCCCCCTATGGATACTGAGCAACAACTGGCGGCCCGTCTGGCCATCCTGGAAAACCCTGAAGCGCAAGACTGCACGGTCTATCGCGCCGATGAACAGGACCCCGAGGCTGAGGAAGTGGATCTGGGCGATGCCAAAGTGCTGTTTTGCGGCCCATTTGAGGCGCCGACTGACTGGGATGCCGCCGAGCGCGAGGATTATTTCGGCGACAGCGCGCCCGAGCTTTTCGTCAATGCACGCATCGAAAGTGAGGCCAAACCGGGCTCAAAGAACCATTTCACGACAGATATCGGTGACTATGTCGCGGCTCAGTCGGGCGAAGGTGAGGTGGTGATGTTCTACGTGCACGACTACCTGGAAGACGACAGTGGCTGCACTTATGTGCTGCTACGTGATGAAGAAGTGCTGGAATAACGCCACCCAAACGCTGGGTTGCATGCGCAAACCCAGCGAATCCCCCTGGTTTCCTCCTGCCGCCATCCGCGACTTGCCCTGTAGTACCGGGTTATTACCCGCGCCTCGTCAATCGGGATAACACTCTGTGCTTCTCAACCAATACAGGGAGCACGCTCATGGCCGCGAAAAAGATTCTTATGCTGGTCGGCGACTACGTCGAAGACTACGAAGTGATGGTGCCGTTTCAGGCGCTGCTGATGGTCGGTCATCAGGTGCATGCTGTGTGCCCGGACAAGGCTGCCGGGCAGAGCGTACGCACCGCCATCCACGACTTTGAAGGCGAGCAGACTTACAGCGAAAAACCGGGGCATAACTTCGCCCTGAACTTCGATTTCGCCCAGGTTAACGCCGCTGACTATGACGCCCTCGTGGTGCCGGGTGGCCGTGCACCTGAGTACCTGCGTTTGAATGAGCAGGTGCTGGCGCTGGTGCAGGCCTTCGATCAGGCCGGCAAGCCGATTGCGGCGGTCTGCCATGGCGCGCAGTTGCTGGCCGCTGCCGGTGTATTAAAAGGGCGTGAATGCAGTGCTTACCCGGCCTGCGCGCCGGAAGTGAAACTGGCCGGCGGGCAGTACATCGACATCGCCGTGGACCAGGCCCATGTGCAGGGCAATCTGGTCACCGCACCGGCCTGGCCGGCGCACCCGAACTGGCTGGCGGCGTTCCTCGGTCTGCTCGGTACGCAGATCAGCCTGTAAGCTGTGGGTAAAGCCGGGGCTGTTAAGGCCCCGGCATTTAAGGAGGCGAGCTGCTATGTGCGAGCTCTATGTCAAAGCCGATCCGATTCTCTACGAATCCCGTGCGCGTTCGCTGCGCATTCGCGGTGTGGTCACCACCCTGCGCCTGGAAAACCAGTTCTGGGACATCCTGCGCGAGATTGCCGAAGTCGATGGCATGACCACCAATCAACTGATCACCAAGTTGTATGACGAGGTGATGGACTACCGGGGCGAAGTGGTGAATTTCGCCTCGTTTCTGCGTGTCAGCTGCACCCGTTACCTCAGCCAGCGTCGTGCGCCGGCCGAGCTGAGTGTGGTGCGCTCGATCAGCCAGTAAGTGACTGTGGCGGGGTGATGGCCACGCGTAAGTCAGGATGGCCCAGCGGGTGGCTCAGCGCATCGAAGAACCGCAGCTCTACGTCCTGTTCGGCGAACAGCGTGGCGTAGTGCTGTTTCTGTTGCTGGATAAACAGCGGATTGTGCGGGTAGATCGAGATGGCCAGGGTTTTGAGCCCGGCTTGCAACAAGGCTTGGACCAGGTGCTGGTCTTGCGTCGCCAGGTTGTGGCCGAAGATGCACAGGGCTTCTTTGGGGCTAGCTAATTGGCTGTAGCAGAACGACAAATAGTCGGAGCTGCGAATGGCCTTGAGCTTGTCGGCGCTGCTGCCCTCGTTGACGAACAGCGGAATGTCGCCCAAGTGATTGATGGCGAAGCTGGCCAGCAGGGTGCTTTCCGAGGAGCTGAGGATGCGCGTGCTGCCGTCGAGGTTCTTCACCAGGTGCATGCCGCCATGCAGGTAGAGCATGTGTGTGGCGTTGCTCTGGCGCGAATTATTGCCCAGATCAAAGGTTGAGTCCGGGCCACGGAACATCTGCTCGAACGCCTGCGGATTTTGCATCACGGCCCAGTAGTTGAGCAGGTCGTAATTGCCCGAATAAACCGTCTGGTACTGGCTGAGAGCGCGGTTGATGCGTGTCAGGCTGCTGGCCTGCATCTGGCTCCAGGGAATATGCACCGAACGCACGGCATGAATCAGCGCTTCCTTGATGGCGAAGTAGCGATGGCGCGGCGATGAGGAGTTGATGGTCAGTGCGGCATTCACTCGAATGCTGTTCTTTAGGGCGCTGAGCACTTGTTCGAAGTTGCTGGTATCCAGCGCGCGGAACACGCTCAGCTCGGTTGGGCTGAGCGGGCGGTTCTGGGTGGTTTGCGCTTCGTCAAACAGCGAGAAGTAAGCGAACTTGCGCCATACCGCCAGGCTCGCGCCGTTGCCGATCAGCAGATCGGGGAAGTTGATGCTGTTGCTTAGGGCGCTCCAGTCTTCGAGTTCGCCAGTCAGTGCCGGGGTTTGCATAATTGCTCTTAGTCGCCTTGGGCCAGGGTTGCGCAGGGCGCGACTTTAGCACGGGTGGCGCGTGTGGCTGAGGACTCCGCCATCCTTCGTTTCACCCGCGCAAGCAAGGCCGTATTGAGCCTTTGGCTATGATTGTGAGGGGGCATTAGTGACTGATCAGGCCTGGCAGCGGTCTGCTAAGCATAAGCCAGCAGTCATGTTACAAGCCTGTCATGGGCGGATAAGAGAGAGTGCGATGAACAACGAATTAGTGATCGAAGATATTCAGCTGGGTGACGGTAAAGAAGTGGTCAAAGGCGCGCTGATAACCACGCAGTACCACGGTTATCTGGAAGATGGCCGCAAATTCGACTCATCCTATGACCGTGGCAAGCCCTTCCAGTGCGTGATCGGCACCGGTCGCGTGATCAAGGGCTGGGACATCGGCATTATGGGTATGAAGGTGGGCGGTAAGCGCAAGCTGTTTGTGCCCGCGCATCTGGGCTACGGCGAGCGTGAGTTCGGCGCGCATATCAAACCGAATTCCAACCTGATTTTTGAGATCGAACTGCTGGAAATGCTGACGCGGGATGAGTGAGGGCAGCTGTTTGTGACTCAGCGTCGGGGATAGCGCTTACGGACAGGCGGGTATCGCGCAACTGAGCGGATCGGCTTTCGGCAGCGCTGAGGCCGTTTGTGCCTGCGTTCCGTTGGCGCAGGCTTCTGCCTGGTGGGCCGCCTGGGTGCAACCGACTGCTGCAAGTGCCACCGCCAAGTTATTCCAGCCCGCCTTGAGCGTTGGAAAATCGCGGACTAACGTGCGGAACTGCGCAACGGCACGCTCGGGTTGGTTTTGCGCCCAGGCCACATTACCTAAGCCAAAACGCGCGGCGGCCTGGTCAGGCCAGGCGTGCAAGGCGGTTGTATACGCGCGTCTGGCCGCGTCCAGCTGTCGGCTTTGCTCCAAGTCGCTGGCCGCACGCAGATAGGCCAGTGGCTCAGCGCTGGCCGGCAGTTGATCCGCAGGTAGGGCGATGACCGCCCAGTGTTCGGTTCTATTCCACAGGCGCATAAACAGGGTAAACGGTTCGCGCTGGGCTTTGTTGGTTCCGCTGTGCAGGATGATTTCCTGGGTATTGAGGTCGTAACCGACGACCACCGCATAGTGCCATTGCGGCATCCAGTTAAACCCCAAGTTCTGCATGACCAGAACTGCGTTGCCGGCGGCCACTTCACGCAGCAGCGCAAGTAGCGTGTGCTCAAGTGGGTAGACCAGCAGGCCGTGTTCACGGGCGGCGGCGACCATCTCAACCTGTAAGCTGCCTAGGCGTTGTGGAAGATAGACGCGATCCTTGAGGCTTTCCGGGGTGTCGCTGAAACCGCGTTGACTGAGGAGCATGGCCAGAGAAGCCGGGCCACATTGATAGTCGTCCTGGGGGTAGAAATTCACGTGTTCGATATAGGTGTTGCTGGGCAGTTGGTCTAGATCTGCCTGAGAGGGCATATACGTCGACTGCCCTGCACAGGCGGACAGCAACAGTAACAAGCCTGTGAGGAGCAGTAGACGTAACTCAGCCATGGCGGATTAGCGCGCGCAACGAACGAAGCTGAAGATGTCGGTGACGCACAGTGCATCGGTGAGGATGAACACCAGCAAGAACAGGACGATGATGCCAGCCACCCCGGCACCACTCGGCGCTGCGCTTAATTGGCTGTTAAAGCTGGCCAGTTCGCTTGGCGTCAGGCTGTTGATCCGCTGTTCCACCTGCTCAGGGGTAACCCCCATGGATGCCAGCTTATCTTGAACGTCTTGGTCGCTGAGCATGTGCTTTAGCGACTGACGATCAACGCTCACTTGCTGTTCTGCGATCATTTCGTGGGTCCCGACCATGGCTGTTCGCGCGGACACGCTGCCGATGCTGGTCAGCATGAAAACAACGCTGAGCATGATTGAGATAATGGGTTTGGCAGTTCTCATTAAAGTCATAGCGTTTACTCCTGCAGGTTGACTTGGAATTACCGCGAGCGGTCTCCACCCATACCAGGATTCCCAGCACTTACTAAACAATATAGCTCGCAGTTGCACTAACCACTGTCTGCTAGCAAGCATCTGCCCGACTCAACCTCTGTGGGTGCTATTTGCGCTTGAGTGTGCAGTCAGGTCGGGAGCTTGACCATCAATGCGCGCCGCATTTCAGCTGATCAGATCCACTGATCATTACGCTTACGGCGGACCCGCAGCATGGTCGGCAGGATCAGGCCTGCGAGCAGTCCGCCGCCCGCGATAGCCCCGCCATACACCATATAGCGCATCAGCACTTGCTGGTTTTCCTCGCCGAGTTGCGCTTGCAGTTCGCGTACGTCGGCGTTGGCCTGACTCAGCTGGCTGTCTAGCGTGGTGCGTGCGCTTTGTAGTTCGTCGATCAAGGTTTTGCGCGAGTCCAGGGTTTCCTGCATGCCTTGCACGCGGGTGTTCCAGGTGTCGTTGATGCCGTCCAGCTCGGCACTTAGCTCGGCTACTTTCTGCTCCAGCTGCGGCAGGCGTTCGGCTTGGCCGGGAACCTCCTGCAGGTCACGGCTGGCAATCCATACGGCATTGCCGTTGTCGCCACGTACCTGGCTGTAATCGCCGTCGCTGCGCAGTAGCGTTACTTTTTGCCCGGAGGTCAGCGTGCCGACGATGCGGTAGCCGTCGGTGGGGCCGCTGCGGACATAGGTATTCAGGCTGTCGCTGACCCAGCGAGCCGCACGGTTAGTGTCTTCAGCGTGCGCGGTAAGGCTTGTTAGCAGGCAGGCACTTAACGCAAGGAGAGGGGTAAAGCGGGCGTTGAACTGACGGGATAGGGACATGCGGCAATCTCCATATGGCGATGAGCGAAACCCTGTAAACGGGTGCGATAAACGCCGGCCAGGCGAATTGCCATAAAACAGATACGCATTCAGGGGGCTGCGCGCCATTGTTGGTGGGCAAATGGCCATGCAACCTACCCGCTGGGCCGACAGCAGACAGACACTGGGCGAGCGGGCAGAGTTCACTCGGCGCGGGGTTTTGCGATGCTTGGCCATAAGGATGGCTGTCTTGCGCTGGCGCTGACGAACAGCCTCGGTTGCGTTGCGTCCGGCGGCGGTTCAGCTCATAGCAAGATCACACCCCAGGTCAGCCCGATCAGCAACAGGGCGATAAACTGCGCGGCGCTGCCCATGTCTTTGGCTTGTTTGGACAGTGGATGAATGCTCAGGGAGATGCGGTCTACGGTGGCTTCGATGGCGGAGTTAAGCAGCTCGACGATCAATGAGAGCAACGGCACGATCATCAGCAGCAGGCGCTCACTGCGGCTGACATCGAGCAGACACGCCAGCGGCAGTAGCACGGTATTCAGCAGCAACAATTGGCGGAACGCCGCCTCGCCGCGATAGGCCGCCTGTAGACCCATCAGCGAATAGCCGCCGGCGTCGAGAATGCGCCGCAGCCCGGTGCGGCCCTTGAGTGAAAGGGCGTCATGCGTATCAGCAGTGGGTTTGCCGCTCATCGTGACAACCCCGCTGCTTGCAGCTGTTTACGGCACTGTGGGGCGCACAAAGGGCGCAGGCAATCGAGGCAAGGTAAAGCACGCATGGCTGAGCGTCCGGTTGGGGGGAACGCTCGCCACACTAAACAGGCGGGTATCAACAGCGCGTTAAGACGCTGTGAAAATTTCGTCAGCGTTGTGCTTAAGCAGCACCGTGAAGCGAGTGCCGCCCTCCGGCTGATTGTGCACTGAGATTGTCCAGCCTTGCTTGGCGCAGATCCGTTTAACCAGTGATAACCCTAACCCCAGGCCTTCGCCACGAGCCTGGGGGCCGCGTACGAACGGCTGGAAAATCTCCTCGTGTTGCTCCAGAGGAATACCCGCGCCGCTGTCCTCGACGCGAAAACCACCATCCATCAACACCAGGCGGACGAAGCCGTGCTCGGTGTAGTGCAGGGCATTCCGCAGCAGGTTGGCCATTACCGTACTGAGGAAGGTGGCGTTGTACAGGCCGCTATCGCTGCCGTCTTGCTGACAGTGGAAAGCCAGCCCTTTGTCGTGAAACATGGGTTCCCAGCGTTCGACCTGTTCGGCGGCGACGCGGGCTAGGCTGCAGTCGGCAACAAACACCGCCTCATTGGTCTTGCTCCTGGCCAGCTGCAAAAAGGTCTGCACCAACTCACGCATCTCCTCGCTGGCCCTGGCGATGCGCTCCAGCTGTTGGCGCTCACGCGGTTGCAGAGCGGCTTCGGCAAGCAGTTCGCAGGAGCTGGCGATGACCATCAAGGGCGTACGCAACTCATGGCTGACATCACTGGTGAATAGCCGCTCACGCTCCAGTGACTGGCGCACCTGGCCCAGGGTGCTGTCGAAGGCAGCGGCCAATTGGCCCACTTCGTCATCGGGGTAATCCGGCGCCAGGGGCGGTGCCAGGGTGTGCAGCTGGTCGCGATGGCGCACCTGTTGCGCGAGTCGGCTGACGGGGGCCATGACCTTGCGCGCCATCACCAGGCCCAACGCCCAGGCACCCACTACGGTTAGCAGAAAACCGGCAAGCACGACATTGAACAGGGCTTGTTCGCGGGCCTCGAACTCATGCTGTTCTTGCACCAGTAGATAGGTGTTGCCGTTGATTTCCTGCACATAGACATAGAAGGCTTTTTCCGCCTCGACCACTTCGTTGAAGCCTTCCGGCAGGCCGGCATACTGCTGAGGAATTGCATACTCAGGCAGGTTGGAGGCAAAGAAGCGTGTGCTCGCGTCCAGACGTGGGCGAATGCCATGTTTGAGGTCTTCATGCAGCACGGTGTCCAGCTCGCGGTTGAGTTCCTCGGACACCAGATGTTCTTCGATCACGTGCACCACGGCCACGATACTCAGGGAGAACACCCCGCTGACCAGCACCGTCATCAGCACGAACGCGATCAGAATACGCCGGGCAAACGGCTGCTTAGACACCATGGGTGGACTCCGCCAGGCGATAGCCGACGCCATGCAAGGTGTGCAGCAACGGTGTAGCAAAGGGTTTGTCGAGTACCTGGCGCAGTTGATGGATATGGCTGCGCAGGCTGTCGCTGTCGGGGCTGTCATCGCCCCACAGGGCTTCTTCCAGGGCCTCACGGCGGATCACCGCCGGGCTTTTCTGCATCAGCACAGCCAATAACTTCAGGCCGATGGGGTTGAGCTTGAGCGGTTGTCCCGCGCGGCTGACATGCAGGGTGTCGAGGTCATAAACCAAGTCAGCGACTTTCAGCTGGCGCTTACGGCTGCCTTGGCTGCGACGCAGGATGGCTTCAATCCGTGCGACCAGCTCAGACAGGGCAAAGGGCTTGATCAGGTAGTCATCAGCGCCGACGTTCAGGCCTTGCAAGCGGTCATCCAGCGCGTCACGGGCGGTCAGCATAAGGATCGGCACTTCATTGTGGCCATCTTCGCGCAGGCGCTTGCACACCTGATAGCCGTCAATCCCCGGCAGCATGATGTCCAGCACGATCAGGTCATAGTGGCCGGTGCTGGCCAGGTGCAAGCCGCTCAAACCGTCCTGCGCACAGTCGACGGTGAAGCCTTTGAGCTGCAGGTAGTCGAGTACGTTGGCCAGAATGTCGCGATTG
>JAWWDH010000035.1:0-14510 GCA_033720015.1 Pseudomonas sp. | reverse complement strand
TTTGCTTAACCATGTGCAACAGGTGCGATTGCTCGAGCGCGATATTCAGGCGCAGGTCCCCGGGCTGGATGAGGGCGGTCCGCCGGAACGTCTGCGTATCGCCTTAAATGCCGACAGCCTGGCCACCTGGTGGGCGCAAGCCGTGGGTAGCTTCTGTACGGCGCAGGGTTTGCTGCTCGAACTCGTGGTGGAAGATCAGGATGTCGGCCTCAAGCGTATGCGCGCGGGTGAGGTGGCGGCCTGCGTGTGTGGCAGCGAGCGTCCTGTAGCCGGCGCGCGGGCACTGTTGTTGGGCAGCATGCGTTATCGTGCCTTGGCCAGTCCGGATTTTATTGCCCGGCACTTTCCCCGTGGGGTGACGGCAGCTGGCGTGGCTCAGGCGCCGGCGATTGTCTTTGGCCCGGATGATCTGTTGCAGCATCGCTACCTGTCGGCGCTGGGCGTAGAAGGCGGATTGGCCTATCACCTTTGCCCGTCGTCCGAAGGCTTCGTGCGCCTGGCCGAGGCCGGTTTTGGCTGGGGACTGATGCCCGAGTTGCAGGTGCAGGCAGAGCTGGCGGCGGGGAGGCTGTGTGAGTTACTGCCTGAGCGTCCGCTGGATGTTCCGCTGTATTGGCATCATTGGCGCAGCGGCGGCGAGCTGCTGAGCGCCTTGACCCAGCATTTGCAGCGCCATGCGGTCACCCAGCTGGTGACCGCAGCCAGCTGAGTGCGCTACAGCTGGAAGTGCGCCAAGAGTTGTTGCTGGTTATCGGCGACACTTTGCAGATGCTCGCCGCATTGACGGGTGTGCGCGGCGTTCTGTCGGTTATCGCCGGTCATGGCGCTAAGTTGATGCATGTGCTGGTTGACCTCCTGAGTAGTGGTGGCCTGTTGCTCGGCAGCCGCGGCAATCTGGAAGGCCAGGCCATGTAAGGTTTGCAGAGACTCATCAAGGTGGCCGAGGGAGCCGAGCACGGCCTGGGTTTCATCTTCCAGAGCGCGGGCCTGTTCGGTCGAGCCGTGCATGCTGGCCAACGCCTGGTTGGAGGAGTCGGCAAGGGTGCCGATGATCTGTACGACTTCCTCGGTGGCGGTGCGAGTGCGCATGGCCAGGCTGCGGACCTCGTCGGCGACCACTGCGAAGCCGCGGCCCTGTTCGCCGGCCCGCGCGGCTTCGATTGCGGCATTCAGGGCAAGCAGGTTGGTCTGCTCGGCAATCGCACGAATGACCTCGAGTACCGAGGCGATCTGCTGGCTGTTGCCGGCGAGTGTCTGTACGACCTGGTCGGCTTCACGCAGGCCATCGAGAAGTTGGTCCTGGCGGCCAATCATGCGTTGCAGGGTCGCCTGCATAGTGCTGAAGGCACCGCGCGCGGCCTCGCTGCTGTCGGCGCTCTGGCTGGCGTTGGCGGCAATTTCCTGCACGGTGGCGGCCATCTGGTCGACCGCGCTGACCACCATCTCCAGGGCTTCCTGCTGTTGATCGAGGCGGCTACTGGTTTGTCCGGCCGCGTTGAGAATATCGCCGCTGGCATGTTCAACGGCGCTGCTGGCTTGGCGCAGTTGCTCGATCACCGTGCGCCAGGCATTGGCCATTTCGCGTAGCGCCAGCATCAGGCCGTTGCTCTGGCCCAGTTGCACGGGTAATTGCAGCTCCCCGGCGGCTAGCCGCTCGGCCAGCGCGGCCATATTGTCTGGTTCGCCGCCCAGCGGGCGCATCACGCTACGACTGATCAGCCAGGTCGCTAGCAGAACCCCAGCCACGGTGAGTACGCCGAGCAACAACACTTGCCACATCAATTCACGTACCGGGGCGAAGGCCTGTGCTTGATCCATTTCGGCGACCAGTGCCCATTGTTGGCCGTCGAACTCCAGGGGGACGAAGGCTTTCAGTGCGGGCTGATCGTTGAGTCCGGGCTCAGCCAGGCGGCCTTGCTTGTTCTGCAGGGCACGGGTGATGGCCTCACCCTGTAGCGCAGTGGCTTGCTGGGTGTTGCGCGATACCTGATGTTGCGCGAAACGGATGGAGTCCGAGCGCAGCAGGCCATCGGCGCCTACCAAGTAGGTTTCCCCTGCATCGCCCAGCCCCTGTCGGGTTTGCATTACGCTATTGAGCGGCTCGATGGGGAGTTCAAGCATCAATAGGGCAATCAGTTCTCCGTCACTGATTATGGGCGTTATCAGAAACTGGCTGGGCTCGCCGGTTTGCGGGTTGATCGCCAGGTCACTGATCAGGCT
Organism: Pseudomonas sp.; assembly: GCA_033720015.1. GTDB lineage: Bacteria > Pseudomonadota > Gammaproteobacteria > Pseudomonadales > Pseudomonadaceae > Aquipseudomonas. The sequence continues at coordinate 12,290 of JAWWDH010000035.1, read as the reverse complement.
TTTGCGGTTATTCAGGCTGGCGTTGAACAAGCGCCCCATCGATTGCTCGCGCCAGGCACCCTGGCTGAGGTTCTGTTGATAGTCATCACCACGTAGCACACTGAAGATCACCTGGCCGTCTGCCGAGATCAGCTTGAGATCTCGGTAGTTATAGGTCTGGATAAAGTTCTTGAAGATTGGTTGGTCATAGTTGGCCGCACTGATGAGGCCTGGCTCGTCTAAGCCGCTGTAGCTGGTGCCCAGGTTACTGGCCAGGGTACTGAGTTGATCGCGGCGGGCCTGCAGGTTATCCAGTAGCTGTCTTTGTTTGATATTTGCTACGGCCTCAAGGGCGTTCAGCGTTTGTTCCTGCAGGGCCTGGCTGGCATGAAAGTACACCGTTGCAGCCATGGCCAGCACAGGAAGAATTCCAATAAGCAAGTAGCTCAGGGCAAGTTTCAAGCGTAACGGCATGTCCGGTGGCTCCGCGGGTAGAAGGGTTACAGTTCGGCTGCTGTCAAATATTCTGCAAGAATCGTGCGAGTTAATTGACGAATCGTAAAATAAAACGACCGAGCTGCTGTGTGGCTGGCTTAGCGAGGGCGTGCGGTAGATCGAGAGAGGGATGGATGGCGCGGATACGTTTAAACGGCACCCATCTTGGTGCAGTTTCAGGCGTGTTTGTGTCGAAAGGAGGCGCGGGGCTTGGTAGCCCCGGCGTGTTAGCGCGGTTTAACTGATGCGGATGGTCTTCGACCCTGGCAGCCGCTCCACACAGCGCTCGCCAAGTAGTTTGGACGGGGTGAAGTAACCGCCGGGGCCTTGGTAATCAAGCAGGTGCCGTACCGCCAGCAGAGCCCCGTGCACGGTCACGTCATAGCCGTTGGCGGTTTCCAGGTGCGCGGTTTTTACCACCCCAGCGGCATTGCGCGCCTCACCCCAGAGCCAGGTGCGCTGACGGGCGCGGGTGCTTTCATCGGGGCCGCTGACACGTTTTTCGATCAGCCGCTTGAGCCAGTTCTGCACAGTACTCAGCCCCAGCAGCGCGCGCAGTGGGTCGATCAGGCGCATAACAATCGCGGCGGCTGTTGGGGTCGGCAGATAGACCTCGATATTGTCGATGCCGGTGGAGTGGTAGGCGGTGGAGACATCGCCCCAGGGAATCGTCACCGCTGGTTTTTCGCCTCGGCCAAAGTTGATGGCGCGGCGCTTATAGCCCAGGGGTACATCGGTAATAACCCCTGCGCGGCGCACCTTGCCGCCAAGCTTGAGGCCTTCCACCGAGGTTTTTGCGGTGCCGGGTGACAACCCGCTGCCACTGTCGAAACCCAGCGCCAGGTGCGTGGCATCGGGCAGGGCCTGATGCAGGCAGGCGGCCAGGCAGTCGCTGGGGATGACGTCGAAGCCTACGCCGGGGCAGACCACCACACCTTGTTCGCGCGCCTGTTGATCACGGTGCTGCGCGGCTTCAAACACGCTGATCTCACCGGTGATGTCGACATAGTGGGTATTGCTCGCCAGGCAGGCATCGAGCATCGGTGCACTAGTAGCCGAGAACGGCCCGGCGCAGTGGGCGACCACGGCAATATCGGCCAATGCCTGCTTGGCACGTTCTGGCTGCTGGATGTCGAACACCCGGCATTCCAGCCCCAACAAGCTGCCGAGGGCGTGGACTGCGGCCGGGTTACGTCCGGCCAGGATGGGCGTCAGGCCCTGGCGCTTGGCTTCGGCGGCCAGCAGGTGGCCGGTGTAGCCGTTGGCTCCGTAGATCATCCAGTGAGTGGCCATCGGCGGCTCCTATGTTGTGTGGTGTGGGGCAATAGCTTAGCTGCTGTGTGCCTTGCTGTTTGGCTAGCGCAGGGTGCGCACAGTCGTTGTTCTGGCCTGCAATGCCACGGTGGTGGTTGGTGCGCGCTGCTAGAGTGGCCCGAGTTCAGCTAAAGGGGGCGTTAATGAAGATTTTGGTAACCGGGGCCAGTGGCTTTATTGGTGGGCGCTTTGCCCGTTTTGCCCTAGAGCAGGGCTTGACCGTCCGGGTCAACGGTCGCCGTGCCGAGGGCGTTGAGCATCTGTGTGCGCGTGGCGCGGAGTTTATCCAAGGTGACTTGTCCGATCCGGCGCTGGTGCAGCAGCTGTGCCGGGGTGTCGATGCGGTGGTGCACTGCGCCGGCGCGGTCGGGGTGTGGGGGCGTTACGAGCACTTTTATCAGGCCAACGTCAGCGTCACTGAAAACGTGGTGGACGCTTGCCTGAAACAGAAGGTGCGGCGGCTGGTGCACCTGTCTTCACCCTCGGTGTATTTCGATGGGCAAGCGCATGTCGGTTTGACGGAGGAGCAGCTGCCCAAGCGCTTTTCCGATCACTACGGCAAAACCAAGTACCTGGCCGAGCAGCACGTGTTCGCCGCCCAGGAGTTTGGCCTGGAGGTGCTGGCGCTGCGTCCGCGCTTCGTCACCGGGGCGGGTGATACCAGCATCTTTCCGCGGCTGATCAACATGCAGCGCAAGGGGCGTTTGTCGATCATCGGTAATGGCCTGAATAAGGTCGACTTCACCAGCATGCACAATCTCAACGAGGCGTTGATGAGCTGTTTGCTGGCGGCGGGGCCTGCGCTCGGGCAGGTCTACAACATCAGCAATGGTGCGCCCGTGCCGCTGTGGGATGTGATCAATTATGTGCTTAGGAAGCTCGACCTGCCGCCCGTGACCCGTCATCTGCCCTATGGCCTGGCGTATGGCGCTGCGGCGTTGAATGAAGGGCTGTGCACGCTATTACCTGGTCGCCCGGAACCAACGCTATTCCGTTTGGGTGTGGCGGTGATGGCCAAGGATTTCTCTTTGGATATTAGCCGCGCTCAGCAGTACCTAGAGTACGAGCCCAAGGTCAGCCTATGGAGTGCGCTGGATGAGTTCTGCGCCTGGTGGCAAGCGCAGCCACCGCGTTGACTCAAGCGTAGACCCGCTGCCCGCGATACATCCGTACCGAGGCGCTCGCGGGTTTGTGGCTGGGGTCTTCCACCAGCAACGGATGCCCGGCTTGTATGCGTGGTGCAGGGCTGGCATGGGCAAACGGGCGCTCGCTGTATTGGGCGAGTAATTGCCCCAGTCGGCGGGTTTCCTCGTTGCTTGAGCCGAGGCAGGCGCTAAGCATGCTGTTGATTGCATCCGGCTGGCTCAGGCGAATGTCCAGCGCCAACTCTTCGCGCAGCCGGCGGCGCAGACTTTTCATGCAATCCAACACTTCTTTGTTCAGTTCCATGGACCTTCCCTCGATATACAAGTGGGCTGGGTATCATTCATTGCGAATGCCCTACGGCCTGATCACGACTGCATCGCTGTGCGCCCTGAGGGCGCGCAGATGTCGCAAATAGGTGATTGCAAAGCGCATACCAGCTCACCGTGCTGCGGAACTGCACGGGGTATAGCCTGTCGATGGCCTGTGCCATGCCCTTGCTCAGTGCGTCTCGCCCTGACTTGGCGCGACACTGAAGCGCCGCGCGCGAACCGTTATACTGCGCGGCAATTTGTGATCCCTGCGCTTTCCTGAAGGTTGACCCATGCGTAACGATGCCCACGACGAACTCGATCACGTGCCCAGCCTGCGGGCTGAACAGCGCGACCACGATGAGTATGCGACCGATCACCCGGAATCAACACGCGGTAATAGCTATGGCCGTGGCGGCCCTGCTGTACCGGTGAAATCGGCCAGCACTGGCCCGCTGTGGGCGCTGGTCGGGGCGCTGATAATTGCCCTCGGCGGGCTCGGCTGGTGGAGCTTCCAGCAGGTCAGCCTGATGGAGCAGCAACTGGTGGCCACCCAGGAGAGCTTCGCGCGGATCAGCGAGGAAGCGGCGGGGCGCATTCAGGATATTTCCGGCAAGGTGGTCGCCACCGAATCTTCGGTGACCAGCGGCAGTGAGGCGCTGAAACTGCGGGTCAAGCAGCTGGAAAATAAGTTGGCTGAAATAGCCAAGCAGCAGCAGGGGGCGAGCAGCCAGCAAAGCGAGCAGAGCAAACGCCTTGAGCAGCTGGCGGTGCAGCTGAAGGGCCAGGAAGGTGGCGGCGCCAAGCTTGAAGCCATCCTTAACAAACTCAGTGCCGAGCAGGCTGCGCTGAGCAAAGAGCAAGCCACTCTGAAAAGTGCTCAGGCAGCCCAAGCCAAACTCGATGACAAGGTGGCTGGGTTGAGCGCTAACGTAGTGGCATTGAAGAAGCTCGGTAACCCCAATCAGGCCATCGCTCGCCTGGAGCAGGATCTGCTGGTGGTTAAAGGTGACCTGGAAACCCGTTCCGCCGGCAGCAGCACGGCCGAGTTCGACGCCTTCCGCGCGCAGATGACCCGCAACATCAACACCCTGCAGGCGCAGGTGCAGAATCTGCAGCAGCAGATCGACGCCCGCTAAGGGCCGGCGTGGTGGCGCGCCGGCCCGCCTGCTTAAGGCCTAGCGAGTGCGGCTGATCTGTGCGGGTGTGCGTTGCATCAACACCTTGCCGGCACGGATTGAAACCAGCGCGTGGCCCTGGCTGCGCAGCATTTCATAGTCGTCAGGCGCGGACAGAATCAGCAAATTCGCCGGGCGTCCTACCGCTAATCCATAGCGCTCGCCCAGGTTCAGGGTTTTCGCGCTGTGGTCGGTGATGAAGTCCAGGCAGCGCTGCAGGTCGTCGTAACCGAGCATGTGGCAGATGTGCAGGCCGGCTTCAAGAATACGCAGGATGTTGCCGTTACCCAGTGGGTACCAGGGGTCGACGATCGAGTCCTGCGCCAGGCAAACATTCATCCCGGCCCGGTCGAGTTCCGCCACGCGGGTCAGACCGCGGCGTTTGGGGAAGCTGTCGAAGCGACCTTGCAGGTGGATGCTTTCGGTGGGGCAGGAGATAAAGTTGATCTTCGATTGCTTGAGCAGGCGAAACAGCTTCGAGCAATAAGCGTTGTCGTAAGAGCCCATGGCCGTGGTGTGGCTGGCGGTGACGCGCTCGCCCATGCCGCGCACACGGGCTTCTTCGGCCAGCACTTCGAGAAAACGCGAGTGCGGGTCGTCGGTTTCGTCACAGTGCACATCCACCAGGCAGCCGGTGCGTTCGGCCAGGTCCATCAGGAATTTGATCGAGCTGACGCCCTGCTCACGGGTGTTCTCAAAGTGCGGAATACCGCCCACCACATCGGCGCCGAGGGCTATCGCCTGCTCCATCAACGCGCGGCCGTTGGCGAATGATTCAATGCCATCCTGCGGGAAGGCGACAATCTGCAGGTCGATCAGGTGGCGGACTTCTTCGCGCACCTCGACCATCGCCTTGAGTGCGGCGAGCGTTGGGTCGGTGACGTCGACGTGGGTGCGCACGTGCTGAATGCCATGGTCGACCAGCATGTCGATGGTCTTGCGCGCCCGTTGTTTGGTGTCTTCGTGAGTGACCACGGCTTTGCGCTCGCCCCACAACTCGATCCCTTCAAACAGTGTACCGCTCATATTCCAGGCTGGCTGGCCGGCGGTGAGGGTGGCGTCGAGGTGAATGTGCGGCTCGATAAAGGGCGCGGTCACCAGATTGCCGGCGGCATCTAAGTCGTGAGTGCTTACATCGACCAGCGCTGGCTGTTCGATGATCGCAGCAATGCGCTCGCCGTCCAATTCGATGCGGTACAGGCCGGGTTGCTTGCGCAGGCGGGCGTTGACGATATTCATCCACTATTCCTTGTACTTCGCGGCGGCGAGAGCCGCTAGATTTGCAGGGCTACGGCTATGTGCAGGCGATCATGTGGATCGTCGAACAAGCAGCCGGTCAGGGCTTCGATACGTTGCAAACCTCTGTTTGGATGGCGCTAACCTATCCTAATCAGCCGGTGAAAAAGCCCGGCACCGTAGGATGGCGTTGAGCATAGCGATACCCATCATCGGCAGGTAAGCCGAGCAGAAGTACCGTCAGCCATTAAATGGCCTCTTCGGTTTAAGGGCGCCGGCCAATGAGGTGGACGTTTCGTGATGGGTATCGCTGCGCTCAACCCATCCTACGGGATAGCGCGAGCCTTTCAGCCATTGCTTGTGCAGCGAAAATTACCCGCTCAATTGGATGGTAAGCTCGGGCTACTTGGTCTGACCTGTGAAGGGAATCCTCGCCCAGATGCGAATTGTTAGTTGGAACTGCAACGGGGCACTTCGAAAAAAGCTCCACCTTCTCGATGAGCTGCAGGCAGACATCCTTGTTGTCCAGGAGTGTGAGAACCCCGCGCAGACTCAAGATGCGCATTACAAACAGTGGGCAGGTAACTATCTCTGGGCAGGCGAAAATAAGCACAAAGGCCTTGGCGTGTTCGTCAAATCAGGGATGCGACTAGAGCCACTCGATCTTGACGTTGGACGATTGCAGCTCTTCTTGCCATGCCGGGTAGATGGGATCACGTTATTGGCCGTTTGGACCAAAGAGGCTGGCTCACCAACGTTTAAATACATTGGTCAGTTCTACAAGTGGCTTCAATTGCACAAGGCCCAGCTTGCCAAGCCCAGAGCCATCGTAATTGGAGACCTCAACAGCAATGCGCGCTGGGATGTTTGGGATCGCTGGTGGAACCACTCGGACGTGGTCAAAGATCTTGCGGATATTGGCCTTCACAGTCTTTACCATGCTCAAACAGGGCAACCCCAAGGTTCTGAGGCCCAGCCGACATTCTTTCTGCAGCGGAAGCTGGAAAAGCCATACCACATCGATTACGCGTTTTTGTCTGGAATGCTCAAGGCCAGCGCCCACCTATCCATTGGTGCAACTGAACACTGGTTGGAACACAGCGACCATCTGCCGCTTATTGTGGATATAGCCTCGTAGCCATGACCTAAATCGTTGAATCCAGAAGCTTTGTGCTCCTGTGCATAATAGCCGCCTAAGGTAAAGCCCGATGCGCTGCACCGGGCTTTTCGAGGTATAGCGCCTGCTCGGATAGGCATAAACCTAGTGCCGGACGAGGCATTGCGGCCCTTGGCTTACAGCGTCGGGTAGTCGAGGTAACCCACCGCGCCTTTGCCGTAGAAGGTTTCCGGGTGCGGGGTATTCAACTCGGCATCCTGTTGCAGGCGCGCAGGCAGGTCGGGGTTGGCGATAAACGGGATGCCGAAGGCCACGGCATCGGCTTTGCCGCTTTGCAGCCAGGCGTTGGCCTGAGCTTTGGTGAAGCGCTCGTTGGCGATAAACACGCCGCCGAAGGCTTCCTTCAGGTTTGGCGACAGGCTGTCGTCGTCTTCCTTCTCGCGGGCGCAGATAAAGGCGATGCCGCGCTTGCCCAGCTCGCGAGCGACGTAGGTGAAGGTTTCGGCGCGGTTGGCGTCGCCCATGTCATGGCTATCGGCGCGCGGTGCCAGGTGGACGCCAACACGGCCAGCGCCCCAGACTTCAATCGCTGCATCGGTGACTTCCAGCAGCAGGCGCGCGCGGTTTTCCAGGCTGCCGCCGTACCGGTCAGTGCGCTGGTTGGTGCTGCTCTGCAGGAACTGGTCGAGTAGGTAACCATTCGCGCCGTGGATTTCCACGCCGTCAAAACCGGCGGCCTTGGCGTTCTCTGCACCCAGGCGATAGGCGTCGACGATGTCGGCGATTTCTTCAGTTTCCAGGGCGCGTGGAGTGACGTAGTCCTTCATCGGGCGCAGCAGGCTGACGTGCCCAGCCGGCTGGATGGCGCTTGGCGCGACGGGCAACTGGCCATTCAGGTAGACCGGGTCGGAAATCCGCCCGACGTGCCACAGTTGCAGGACGATCTTGCTGCCTGCGGCATGCACGGCCTTGGTGATGTTGCTCCAGCCGCGCACCTGCTCATCGGACCAGATGCCGGGGGTGTCCGGGTAGCCGACGCCCATCGGGGTCACTGCGGTGGCTTCACTGATGATCAGGCCGGCGCTGGCGCGTTGCACGTAGTACTCGGCCATCAGCGCATTGGGTACGCGGCCTTCGTCGGCGCGGCAGCGGGTCAGCGGGGCCATGATGATGCGGTTGTTCAGCTCAAGGTCGCCGATCTTGATGGGGTCAAAAAGCGTGGTCATAAATAAGCTTCCTTTGTGCGGGGGCTAATACCAAATGCTTTAAAGCGCTTGGCTGATATGGCTGAGGAAGGCCTGGATGGTTTCTTCATTGCGTTTGAAGAAATGCCATTGGCCGACCTTTTTGCTGCTGATCAGCCCGGCGCGTTGCAAGGTCGCCAGGTGCGCAGAAACCGTCGACTGCGACAGCCCGGTGCGTTGGTCGATCTTGCCGGCGCAGACGCCGATTTCCAGCGGGTGATCCTGATCGGCGAAATAGGCCTGGGGCTCTTTCAGCCAGTGCAGAATGTCGCGTCGCACCGGGTGGGCCAGGGCCTTGATCACTTCATCGATGTCGAGTTGCATGCGGGGCGTCCGTGGGTGTTGTCACGCCGTATCGCGATGGGACGAACCTTATATCGGGCGTTGGCGATATACAGATTGTTCGTGCCGATAGTCATCATCATGCGTGCTGATGTGTAAGCTGGCAGGCATGAATTACCTCGCGCATTTACATCTCGGCGGTGACGCGCCGGCTCAATTGTTGGGCAGCCTGTATGGCGATTTCGTCAAAGGGCCGTTGGCGGGTCAGTGGCCGGCGGATATCGAAGCGGCGATTCGCTTGCATCGGCGTATTGATGTGTTTACCGACAACCACCCGCTGCAACTGCAGGCGCGGGCGCGCTTTCCTGTTGAGCGGCGGCGTTGTTCCGGGATCTTGCTGGATGTGTTTTTTGACCACTGCCTGGCGCTGCACTGGGCTGACTATGCTGCCGAGCCCTTGGCGATTTTTACCGGGCGGGTTTATCAGGTGCTGGAGGCCGAGCCGCGCTTGCCCGAGCGCCTGGCGTTGATTGCACCACGCATGGCCGCGCAGGACTGGTTAGGCAGTTACCGTGAGTTTGCCGTGCTGGAGCAGGTGGTGGCAGGCATCGACCGGCGGCTGTCGCGGCCTGGGTTGCTGACGGGCGGTATGGCTGAGCTGGAGCGGCTGTATCAACCGCTGCTGGAGGATTTTCAGCAGTTCTACCCTGAGCTACAGGCGTTTGTTGCGCAGCAGCGGCAAGCGGCGGATTAGGCCGCCAGGTCTTCAGTGTCGGCTGTGTGCTCAGGGGCCGCTGCGCCGAACAGCGCCTCACGGATTGCCTGTTGCGCGGCCCGCGCCAGCGCATTGCGATGCAACTCAGCGCTGGCAATCGGCGTGAGCAGCTGGATCTGCACTTCACCCAAGTCGCTGCCAAGCAGGCGCAGCAGGTGCGCGAGCATGTCGTCATCGCCAATAAACGGCGCTACGGCGCAGGGCGATCCGTTACGCAGGTAACGGATCGCCACTGGCTGCACCGCCACGCCGCTGTCGATGGCGCTACTCAGCAGGCGACCGTGGAAGGTGCGCAGGCCGAGGCCGTCGGTGGTGGTGCCTTCGGGAAAGATCAGCAGGTTGCGCCCCTGTTGTAAGTGCTGGCCGAGTTGTTGATTGAGCAGGCCGCTATCCCCCGAACCCCGACGGATAAACAGCGTGCCGGCCTTGAGCGCCAGCCAGCCTGCGACGGGCCAACTGCGTACCTCGGCCTTGGATAAAAAAGACAGCGGAGTGAGCATGCCCAGCAGCGGAATGTCCGTCCACGACACGTGATTACTGACCCAGAGCATCGGCTGGCGCGGCAGCTCGCCTTGTACGCTTAGGCGAAACGGCAGCGCCGCCGCCAGCCGCGCGAGAAACCAGCGAGTCAGGCGTTGTCGGGTGGGCATCAGGTCATGCCGGACTAGGCGTTCCAGCAGGGAGATGCCGGCCGCCAGCAGCGTGCCGAGGCTGATCACCGCCAACAGGCGCAACAGGCGTACATACAAACGCAGCTTCTTCATCGGTGGTTCCTGCAGGCAAAGACAAAACGCCGGCACTGTCTACAGCGTGCCGGCGGCTTGTGCAACTGTGCGCGGCAGAGGTTTACCCCGCCGCTTTGAAGTGCCGTGCGTAACGCGGGCAGAGTTCGTCGCGCTTAAGCAGGATAAACACGTCGGCGACCTGAAAATCCTGATCCCAACACGGTTCGCCGCAGATCTTCGCGCCCAGGCGCATATAGGCTTTGAGCAGCGGTGGCATCTCGGCGATGACGTTGCTCGGTACGTCCAGGCTGGGTAGTGGGGTTTTCGGCTCGGCGCGCAGGTGCTCGGTGCACAGGTAACGCTCACGCAGACGCTGCATGATCGCCTGGGCCTGGATGCCGCCATCGAGCATGGAGATGCTGGCGCAGCCCATCAGGTAGCGGTAAGCGCCTTGGTTGAGCACCTCGGCCAGTTCGCCCCAGAGCACGGCGATGGTCGCGCCGTTGCGGTAGGCCGCATCGACACAGGTGCGGCCGATTTCCAATACCGGGCCTTCGAGGTGCATCAGGCCGTGCAGGCTAAACTCTTCTTCGCTGTAAAAGCGCCCCAGGTTGGCGGCGGCTTGATGGTCGAGCAGGCGGGTGGTGGCCACCAGCTCACCGCTGTTCATGTCACGCACGCCGATGTGCTGGCAGTGAGTGTCGTAGTCATCCATGTCCAGGCCGAGTTCAGCACCCTGGAACTTGGCAGCGAACTCGGCGCTGAATACGCGATAGCGCAGCGCCTGGGCTTCACGCAGGGCAGCTGCGCCCAGTAAACGCTCGGCCTGCAAGCGACGCGCTGAGGTGTTGCGGTTGCGGGTGATGGCCATCTGAGTCATGCCTGAGTCTCCGTGAGCCGGCTTTTTGCCTTGCGGCCGGTCGATCTTGTTGGGCAAGCTCAGGCTAGGTAGCGCTGGTGTCACCTCCGTTAAGTTTTGGTGATGCTTGTGTGACAGCGACTTCGCTAGGGCCTGTTGACGTTTCAGCGCAAGCCGCGTTGCCGCGAAAAATCTCGCCAGGCTAGGCGGAGGACGCAGGTAATGGTCGTTCCCTTGCCAAATCCTCCAACACCGCATGGCGAGATTTTGCGCGCAACCCGAAGGGCCGGGCCTGATTTAGTGCGATGCTGCGTTTCTCGTCGCTTATTTGGAATGACCAAACCGCGCTCCTCGTGCCTTGCCTCGCGCTAAAACAGGCTCCGGCGCGGTAGTGTTGAAACGTCAACAGACCCTAACCCAACAAGGAGCAATGCATGCCCTGGCAACAGCTGTTGAGCCCGCAGGCACGTCTGCCAATCGTCGGCCTGGAGGCGTGGTACGCCAGCCTGCTTGAGCGCATCGCCAATCCGGCGCCGTTGCAGCTGGCTGTGCTCGGCGGGCGCCTGGCAGCGACGCCGGGGCTGGCCTTTCTTGCCGGTTATCAAGGCGCCTTGCGCGCGCTTTGGCCCGCCGCGCCCTGGACGCTGGGCGCACTGTGCGTGACCGAAAACCGCAGCACCCGCCCGGCGGACATGGGCACGCGGCTCAGCAGGCTAACCCTTGATGGCCGCAAGGATTTTGTTACTGCCGCCGAAGCGGCCGATTGGCTGCTGGTTGCCGCCCGTGATGATGAACCCGGCCAGCCGGTAAGACTTGCGCTGGGTGTGGTGCGCAGCGGCGCGCCGGGCGTGCATATCGAAGCCTTGCCAGCGTTGCCGTTGATGCCGGACATCAGCCATGGCCGTTTACATCTGCAGGGGGCGCATTGCGAGCGGCTGCCGGGTGATGGTTGGGCTACCTACGTCAAACCGTTCCGCACGCTGGAGGACGCCCACGTGCTGGCGGCGCTGACCGCCTGGTTGTTCGGTGTGGGGCAGGAGGCTGCCTGGCCAGAGGGTTTGCAGTTGCGCCTGCTTGGTCTGCTGGCCGGCTGCGCGGAAGTGGCGCGGCAATGCCCGAGCGCGGCTGAGAATCACCTGCTATTAGGCGGGCTGTTTGCGCAGTTCGACAGCCTGGGTGCCGATCTGGATGCTGCTTTTGCCGCAGGCGATGCGCACTGGGCGCAACTCTGGCAACGTGACAAGGGCCTGCTGTCGATAGCTGGCAGCGCACGCGGAAAACGCCTGCAGAAGGCCCAGGCACTGCTCGGTATCAACCTTTAAGCCAGCTTGTGACGCGTTGTGCCGTGGCGGTTTGATCCAGATCAGTAAGGCTCGCGCGTTACGCTATTAAGCTCGCCGGCTTTTGCAAGAGAGCCTGCCATGCGCCGCGAGCCTATAGTGCTGTTCGATAACGGTGAGCATCAATGCATGATGTTCGATGATCTGGTCAGCGGTGAGGGCGTGCAGTCCAATCAGTTTCTGATCACCGACAACGAGCAGTACCTGCTGCTCGATCCGGGCGGCGATCTGACCTACACGCCGCTGTCGCTGGAGTTGTCCAAGCACATTCCGGTGCAAGACCTGACCTATA
>JAWWDH010000034.1:0-14695 GCA_033720015.1 Pseudomonas sp. | reverse complement strand
GCCGGCGGCGATATCAAGGATATGGCCGGTGCACGCGCCAAGGGTGGCGACGCCTACCGCGACCTCAACCGCGCCTTCGGCAGCCTGCTGGAAGAAGCGCAGCACACGCCACAGGTGCTGATTGCCGTGCTGGAAGGCGCGGTGCTCGGCGGCGGCTTTGGCCTCGCCTGCGTCTCGGATGTTGCCATCTGCCATCAAGATGCCAAGTTCGGCCTGCCGGAAACCACTCTAGGCATCCTGCCGGCGCAGATCGCCCCTTTTGTGGTTAAGCGCATTGGCCTGACCCAGACCCGTCGTTTAGCCCTGACCGCCGCACGCTTTGACGGCAGCGAAGCCGAACGCCTGGGCCTGGTGCACTTCAGCGAAGCCAGCAACGACGCCATCGACACGCGACTGCAGCAAGTGCTGGGTCAGGTGCGTAGCTGCGCACCGCAGGCCAATGCACACACCAAGGCCCTGCTGCTGGCCAGCCAGGACGAAGCCCTTGGCCCGCTGCTGGACCGCGCCGCCGAACAGTTTGCAGCCGCCGTCACCGGGGCTGAGGGCATCGAGGGCACCATGGCCTTTGTACAAAAGCGCGCACCGAAGTGGGCGCAATAGCGACATAACTACAGACGGTCGGATGGGTGTAGCGCAGCGATACCCATCAACCAACCACGATGGGTATCGGCACTACGCGCCTCAACCCACCCTACAGTGCGATACAACCTAGCCAGCAGGAGCCCCCAGATGCCCGCTTTCAACAAGATTCTGATCGCCAACCGCGGGGAAATCGCCTGCCGGGTGATGCGCACCGCCCAGGACCTCGGCTACCGCACGGTCGCCGTCTACTCCGAGGCCGACGCCGACGCCCGCCATGTGCAGCAAGCCGATGAAGCCGTGTGCATCGGCCCGGCGCAGGTCAATCAGTCGTATCTGCTGATCGATAACATCATCAAAGCCGCAGAAAAGACCGGCGCCGACGCGATTCACCCCGGCTACGGCTTTCTCTCGGAAAACGCTGACTTTGCCCGCGCCTGCGAAGCCGCCGGCATCGTGTTTATTGGCCCCACCGTAGAAGCCATCCACTTGATGGGCAGCAAGCGCCTGTCGAAAATCGCCATGCTCGAAGCCGGCGTGCCGTGCATCCCAGGTTTTGAGGGCGCGGCCCAGGACGACGAGACCCTGAGCCGTGAAGCCGAACGCATCGGCTACCCGCTGATGATCAAGGCCAGCGCCGGCGGCGGCGGACGTGGCATGCGTTTGGTGCACGAGTCATCCGAACTGCTGGCGCAGATCCGCACCGCACGCTCCGAGGCGCAAAACGCCTTTGGCTCTGGCGAGCTGATTCTCGAACGCGCGGTGATCCAGCCGCGCCATGTGGAAATCCAGGTATTCGGCGATAGCCAAGGCAACATCGTCTACCTTGGTGAGCGCGATTGCTCGGTGCAGCGCCGCCACCAGAAAGTGGTCGAAGAAGCGCCCTGCCCGGTGATGACGCCGCAGCTGCGTCAGGCCATGGGCGAGGCAGCGGTCAAAGCCGCCGCTTCGGTCAACTATGTTGGTGCCGGCACCGTGGAATTCCTCCTCGATCAGAGTGGCGAGTTCTTCTTCCTGGAAATGAACACCCGCCTGCAGGTCGAGCACCCGGTCACCGAACTGATCACCGGCCAGGACCTGGTGGCCTGGCAGATCCGCGTCGCCGAGGGTCAGCCGCTGCCGCTCAAGCAAGACGAAATCCGCCTGACCGGCCACGCCATGGAAGTGCGCCTGTACGCCGAAGATGCCACGCAAAACTTCCTGCCGCAGACCGGTACCGCGCTGCGCTGGGAGCCGGCGCTGCGTGACGGCATTCGCATCGACCACGGCCTGCTCGAAGGCCAGGTTATCAGCCCGTTTTACGACCCGATGCTGGCCAAGGTCATCGCCTACGGTGCCACCCGTGAAGAGGCGCGGCGCAAGCTGGTACGCGCGGTGGAAGATTGCGTGCTGCTCGGCGTCAACGGCAACCAGCGCTTCCTCGCCAACCTGCTCAGCCACCCCGAATTCGCTGCTGGCAACGCCACCACCGCGTTTATCGCCGAGCATTTCGCCGATGACCCGAGCCTCAGTCCGCAAGCACCTGCTGCACGCGAGCTGGCCGCCGCTGCCGCCCTGTTGTTTCAGCAATCGGCCAATGCCCGTGCCCATCAAGGTGGTCTGGCCGGCTGGCGTAATGCCGGCAGCGCACCCTGGCGCTTTGTGCTTAAACACGCCGAGCAGTCGTTCAACGTAGCGCTGGACGTACTAAGCGATGGTGCGCAGCCCAAGCTGCTAGCCACCCTCGGCGATCAGCAGGTCAGCCTCACGCTGCTGGCCAGCGACGGCCGCTGGGCCACGCTGGAAGTCGACGGCATTCGTCAGCGTCTGGCCTATCACCTGGAGGGCGACAGCCTCTGGCTGTATGGCCACACCGGCAACCTGCAACTGACTGATATCACCCACCTGCCGGTCAGCAGCGCGGCTGGCGCCGGTTCGGGCAGCGTCAAAGCGCCGATGGACGGCGCAATTGTCGAGGTATTGGTCGAGGAAGGCAGCCGCGTCAGCAAAGGTCAGCTGCTGGTGGTACTGGAAGCAATGAAGATGGAACACCCGCTCAAGGCCAGCATCGACGGCGTGGTACGCCGGATTGGCATCAGCCGTGGCGATCAGGTGAAGAACCGCCAGCTGTTGGTGGAAATCGAAGCCGCAGAGGCTTAGTGACAGAACCGTAGGATGGGGCGGGCCGCGCAGGTTGAGCGCAGCGATACCCATCCTACAAAAGCAACGCAGACGAATAACAACGAATCACGGAGCACGCCCATGTCATTGCAAGATAAAACCCTGTTTATCACCGGTGCCAGTCGTGGTATCGGCCGTGAAATCGCGCTGCGCGCTGCGCGCGACGGTGCCAATATCGTCATCGCCGCAAAAAGCACCGAGGCGCACCCCAAACTGCCGGGCACCATCCACTCGGTTGCGGCCGAGGTTGAAGCAGCGGGCGGTAAAGCCCTGGCCTTGCAACTGGACGTGCGTGACGAAGAAGCCGTGAAAGCGGCCATGGCCAAGGCGGCCGAACACTTTGGCGGCATCGACGTGCTGATCAATAACGCCGGCGCAATCAAGTTGATGGGCGTAGAGCACTTGCCGCCCAAGCGCTTCGACCTGATGTTTCAGATCAACACCCGCGCGGTGATGGTTTGCAGCCAGGCCGCACTGCCCTACCTGAAAAAAAGCCAGGGCCACATCCTCAGCCTGTCGCCACCGATCAACCTCGACCCCAAGTGGTTTGCCAACTACGGCCCCTACACCACCACCAAGTACGGCATGAGCATGCTCACCCTGGGCATGCATGAGGAGTTCAAAAAATACGGCATCAGCGTCAACTCGCTGTGGCCGAAAACCGTGATAGCCACTGCTGCCATTGAGTTCGAGGCCGGCGGCCCTGCCGTGATGAAAGCGGCGCGCCTGCCAGCGATCATGGCTGACGCGGCGTATGCCATTCTCTCAAGCAATGAGCGCAGCATCAGCGGCCGGCTGCTGATCGACGAAGAGTTGCTCCGTGAGCAAGGGGTGAGTGACTTCGAACACTACCGCTATGACCCGAGCGGCAAACTGATGACCGACTTGTTTGTCGACTGACTCAGCCAAACAGCCCTGACCGCCGCACGTTCAGCCAGTGCCATGTGCTGGCTTGAACGTGCGTCCCCAGCGTTTGGCGGCAAACGCCCATCGCACATAAAGTTGAGCCTTGAACCAAGCCATCTGGCTGCCGCATCTGACTAAAACTCGCCAACTGTGCCGCGCAGCGTTGGCTACTGCTTGAACTCAAACTGCAACTGCGCCCCTTCAATCGACTGCCAATAGTCACCATCACGCTCATTGCTGATCAGTTTGCCATTGAGCTGAAAGGGGCTGTCGGGCTCGACCTTTTCCGTAAATAGCGGCGGCAGCAAGGTGCTCTCCTCGCTGAGCGGTGCCAAAGGCTGCAGCGGATCAAACACATTAGGCCGCAGCTTCAGGTCCAGCGGGTGTTTCGGCTCAGCAGGTTCGGTCTCAGGTAACTGGGTAACCGTTTTAAGCTTGGCTTGGACCGCTTCGGTGGAAGCAGCGCGCTCCTCTGCGCGCTTCAGCGCAGGCTTTTTCGGCTCAACCTTAGCGGTACTGTTATCGGTTGCGGCTTGCACGGGCTGCACCGTGACGGCTTCGGGCTTGGCCGGCGCAGGAGGATTGGCAGTTTGCTCGCAGGCCGCTGATGACAGCAGCGCCAGCAGCAACAAGGTACTTCGGATAGAGGGCATTAGCAGGTACAAAGGCAGTGGACTAAGCCGCTATGCTCGTCCCTACCTCTGGCGCTGGCAAGCCTGCAATGCGTACCAGAGGTAACAACGCAGCCCCCTGACGAACCAGAGACGCTGCCGTACGGCGCTCAGTCAGCCCGCTGCAACTGCTGCAACTGCTGTAACTGAAGATCTACATCCAGCTCAGGGTACTCGCGCATCAGTTTTAACAGCAACGCATCGGCTTCGTCCGTCCAGCCATCACCCCGTAGTTTGAGTAACCGCTGCAACTCACTGCGCAGTTGCCGCTCGGCTTGATTGGCTGCGGGCGCAACCGTTTTGCTTAAGGCGCGCTGGGCGGGTGCGCGGTCGGCCGCTGGCGGCAGTTGCTCATGCAGCGCTTCGGCCGTTGGCGCTTCACCCAACATGGGGCTCGACGCAGCAGCCGAGCGTTTTTTCTCGGCCTTGGCAGCATCGGCACTGTAGCCCTGAAGCGCCGCGGCGGGCTGGGTCGTCCGCGAGCGCTGCACTTGCTCGGCAGCCGTAGCGGAATCCGTCAGCGGTGTCGCTGCAGGTACCGACTGCGGTGCCATCCTGGCAGCCGCTGGCGCCGTGGGCAGGCCGCTGGGCACGGCATCAAATGCATCTGGGGCTTGTTCCAAGGTACGCCAGGTCAGGCTGACACCGATGCCCAGGCACGCGACGCCAGCCAAGGCCAGCGACCAGCGTGGGCGGCCGCCGGCACCGAATAGCCAGTGGTGCAAACGCCCACTCCAACCGGGCTTGGCGGCTACAGGAGCCTTACTGCGCACTGCCGCGCGGGCTGCCGCCAGAATCTGTGCATCCAGTTGCGCGCTGGGCTCACCGCCACTGTGCTGGCGGAAATGCTCAAGCATCTGCCGCGCCTGCTCATCAGCCCTGTGTTGATCGTGGTTCATACGGACAACTCCTCGGCGGCCGGGTCAGCCAGCAGCCGACGTAACTTCTGTAGGGCATAACGCAAACGACTTTTCACCGTCTCGGCGGGTATCTGGGTCAGCTCGGCGATCTCCGCCAGTTCCAGATCAGCATGGGCGCGCAGCAGAAACACCTCGCGCTGCTCCGCCGGCAAATCTGCCAAGGCGGCTTGCAAGCGCTGCTGATCGCGACTCAGGCTGAGTTGCTGCTCAGGACTCGGCTGCAGGTCGTGCGGGGCATGCTGCTGTTCATCATATTCAGCATGCCCCGCTTGGTGGCGACCGTACTTGCGCCAGTGATCAATCAGTCGATTGCGGCCGATCTGGTACAGCCAGGTTTTGAACAGTACCGCTTCGCGCAGCGCGCTCTGACTGCGGATCAGGTTCATCCAGGTGTCCTGAAACACTTCTTCGGCCAGCGCGTGATCGCCACACAGGCCAAGCAGAAAGCGAAACAGGCCCAGCCGATGGCGCTGATACAGTTCGGCGAAAGCCGCCGCATCACCGCGGCGGTAACGCCGCAACAGGGCGGCATCGTCATCCGTGAGAGGTCGATTCACTGCTGCACTCGTAAAGGTGTTGTACGGGAATCCGCAGTTTGCAGGCTCTGCGCCAGTTCCACCAGCTGCACGAACTCGCCGCGCAGGCCGAAACGATCCTCACCCTTGGCGGTGCGCGCCAACTCGGCGCTGTCCGCCAGACTGAAATGCCCGGTGTATTGCTCACCCTTAAGCTGCTGGGCAAACGCGGCCACGGCGGCGGCAAAGCGCAGGTCTTCACTGGCGCGGCTGATATCCGGCACATCAGCAGCCTTAATGGCTTGTTCAAGCAGCTTACTCGCGCCCTGCCCTGGCGCCTTGTAACGAATCCGTAGCCACGCCAGTTCGCCTGCCTGATCAGCGGCTTTAGCAGCAGCCTGATAGCGCAACGGCTCCAGCCAACCTCGGCCACCTGCCGGCACCACTTCATACAGGGCCGTCACGCTATGCCCTGCGCCGATTTCGCCAGCATCGACCTTGTCGTTACTAAAGTCCTCGCGCTTTAGTGCACGGTTCTCGTAACCCAGCAAGCGATATTCACTGACCTGCGCCGGGTTGAACTCGATCTGAATCTTTACATCGCTGGCCACCGTGGCCAGGGTCGAGCTGAGCTGATCGACCAGCACCTTGCGGGCTTCACGCAGGTTGTCGATGTAGGCGTAGTTGCCATCGCCGGCATCGGCCAGTTGCTCCATCAGTTGTTCGTTGTAATTGTCGGTACCAAAACCGAGCATGGTCAGCGATACGCCGGTTTGGCGTTTGTCGGCGGCCAACTGCTTAAGGCTTGCAAAGTCACTGATGCCGACATTGAAGTCGCCATCGGTGGCCAGCAAGATGCGGTTGATGCCTCCCTCGATAAAGCCTTGCTGCGCCTGCTGGTAAGCCAGCTGGATGCCCGACTCACCGGCGGTGGAGCCGCCGGCAGTCAGCTGATCAATCGCCGCGCGAATCTTGGCTTTATGACTGCCAGCAGTCGGCTCCAACACCACGCTGGAGGCACCGGCATAGACCACCAGCGACACCTTGTCCTGCGCACGCAGCTGATCAACCAGCAGCTTCAGGGTGCTTTGCACCAACGGCAACCCATCGCGGCGATCCATCGAGCCGGAGACATCCACAAGAAACACCAGATTGGCCGCTGGTAACTCGTCTACCCGCAAATCGGATGCCTTGATGGCAATACGCAGCAGGCGACTCTCCGAGTTCCACGGCGTGGCAGCCAGCTCGGTATGGATACCGAACGGTGCATCCCCCTTAGGCAGCGGGTAGGCATAAGGGAAGTAGTTGACCAGCTCCTCCAGACGCACGGCGTCCTGTGGCGGCAGCTGCCCGCCATTGGTAAGCGTCTGCCCAACTCACCTTGCGTAAGTTAGACCGGCACCCACTGATGCGGCAGCAGCAGCCCGATTTCACTCGCCCGATGCGTCGGCAGGCGCGTCAGCACATCTTTGAGATAGGCATACGGATCATGCCCATTCATGCGCGCTGACTGGATCAAACTCATGATCGCCGCCGCCCGTTTACCGCTGCGCAGCGAGCCCGCGAACAGCCAGTTCGAGCGCCCAAGCGCCCACGGCCGAATCTGGTTTTCGCATTGATTGTTGTCTATCGGCACAGCGCCGTCGTCAGCGTAGCGAGCCAATGCAGCCCAGCGCTTGAGGCTGTAATCCAATGCTTTGGCGATAGCCGATCCTTCGGGCACAAGGTCACGCTGGGCCAGCATCCAGGTGTGCAGTGCGTTGAGAAGGGGCGCCGCTTTTTCCTGGCGTATTCGCCAGCGATCTTCGGCGCTCATGTCCCGCGCTTGCCGTTCGATTTCGTACAAGCCACCAATCGAGTGCAGTGCCTTTTCGGCCAATTGGCTTTTGTTAGTTGCGTGTAAATCGAAGAACTTGCGGCGGGCATGGGCCATGCAACCGATTTCGGTGATGCCTTGCTGGAAACTGGCTTTGTAGCCGGCGAAATCGTCGCACACCAGCTTGCCATTCCACGGGCCAAGGAAGTTGCGCGCATGTTCACCTGCGCGGCTCGGGCTGAAGTCGTAAACCACGGCCTTGAGCACCGCGAACGGTGTCGTGCAGTAGGCCCAGACGTAGGCACGGTGGGTTTTCTTCTCGCCCGGTGCGAGCATCTGTACCGGTGTTTCATCAGCGTGGATCACGCCCTGGGCCAGTACCGCTTCGCGCAGCGCATCGACCAACGGCTGGAGCTGCACGCCGGTTTGGCCTACCCACTGCGCCAGTGTTGAACGAGCGATGGTTAGGCCGGCGCGGCCAAAGATTTTCTCTTGCCGATACAGCGGCAAATGGTCAGCGAACTTGGCTACCATCACGTGAGCCAACAGGCCTGCGGTCGGGATGCCTTTGTCGATCACCTGCGCCGGTACCGGTGCCTGGATCAGCGTTTCGCACGCGCGGCAGGCCCATTTTCCACGGACATGCTGCTCGACGGTGAACACGCCCGGCGTGTAATCGAGCTTCTCGCTGACGTCTTCGCCGATGCGCTGAAGCTGGCAGCCGCACGCGCACTGGGTGTTTTCTGGGTCGTGACGGATCACTGTGCGCGGAAACTGCGCGGGCAAGGCTGCGCGCTTGGGCTGCTGGCGTGGCTCGACCGGCGCAGCAGGCGGATTGACCGCTTTCAGTTCGGCCTCGATGGCCGCGATGTCAGTATCAAGCAGGTCGTCGAGTAGGCTGCCCTGTCAGGGCTCAGTTGCTCGCTGCGCTTGGCGAATTTGTGCCGTTTGAGCAGCGCGATTTCATGGCTGAGCTGCTCGATGACTGTTTGATCTCGGTGGATTTTCTTGCCCATCGTGTCGACCTGCGACAGCAACTGCGCAGCGAATGCACGCAGTTGGTCGGGAGGCATCTGATCGATATTGGGCAATGAAGTCATGCCGTGGATTTTACCAAGGCAGACCGCTTACGGCAGTAGGCCAAGACGCTAATGGCAGACTTTTAAAGCAGCGTGATCGCACCACCAGCTCCGACGCGTTGCCAGGGTAAGCCAAGCACCAAGGCCTGAAGTTGCTCGGCATCCAACTCCATCTCGCAGCCATGGCGAATGCCGGGCCAGTGAAATGCCTTGGTTTAACCGGCGCGCCGCCAACCAGACGCCAAACCCGTCGTGCACCAGCACTTTCATACGCGTGGCGCGGCGATTGGCAAACAGATAAGCGCAGTGCGGCTTCGCCGCACCGAACACCGCCACCACTCGTGCCAACGCAGTTTCGGTGCCGGCGCGCATGTCCATGGGCTCGGTGGCGAGCCAGATGGAATCGATGCGGATCATCGCAGCAGGTCTCGTAGGAACGCGGAACACGCTGCTGCATGTTCTGCCGGCCAACTTATAACAACTGCGCCTTTTGGGTGCGGCACTTCGATTCGGATTGTGCCGGGAAGCGTTTGATGCATAGCCAGCGGAGCCGGCGTCTTGATCGGGATGAAGGCGTTTTGCAAGGCCATGGTTTTCTGCGCATGCAACCGTATCCATTTATGAACAAGGTTGGCGTTGAGGTTGTGGGACAGTGCGACACTCGCAATCGAGGTGTCAGGCTGTGCGCACTCGGCAATGACCTGGGCCTTGAAAGGCCTGGAATAGGAACGGCGTTCTTGTGGCATGGGCTTCCGCTTAAAAGGCTAAAAATGGTGTCCACTTAAATTTAGGTGGACACCATCGCCTCAAGCGACGGCATCAGGAAGGTGTGTTGCCCGGACGGTTACCGCCATTGAGAAAACGCCGCACATTGGCGTAACTGCCGGTGTCGACGTCAATGCTGAAGGTCGACACTGGAGTTACGGCGACAGCATGTACCGGGTTGTCTGCAAGTGTCTGGTACTGCTCGCGGTTCTGCTCTCGATAACCCGGCAGCGCGGCATCAGCCTGCACCCTTGATATGGCCATGGCGCCTGGCATCGGCGCATAAGCCGCGCTGGGCATAGCAGTCTTTCCCAGCACCTCGCGCTTGCGCTGCGGCTCAGCCGGAGCGGCCAGTGTTTCATGCAACGCAGCAGGTTCGCTTGCGCGGGTGTGGTCGGCCAAAGGGCTGTTACCCGCCACCTTGGCGGGGGCATCAGGATTGGCGGCGCTGCTACACGCGCCCAAACTGAGCAAAACGCCAGCGGCAAAACCGGCAAGTAAAGGACGGGTAAGCAGTACGTGAAAAGCAGACATGGGCGCAGCTCCTGAGCGATTGAATAAACCATTCGCTCAGGTAGACGCAGTACTTCTCTAAATCGGGTTAAGCCGCAGAACCTATTTACGACCTGCTGCGCGTCGGCCCTGCTGCGTTAAAAACAAGTTCGGAATGCTCGTGTACAAAAGTACACTCCGCTTCCTCGCCTGTTTTTGTCTTGCAGGACTCTAGCTCGCGAGGTCGTAAACAGGTTCTTAAAGGCTCTCCTGACACAACTGCCCGGCGAGCATGCCCAGGGTCATCAAGGCACGCTCGGCTTCGCGGTTCCATGGAATGCCACAGTTAAGGCGAATGCAGTGGTTGAACTGCTCGGTATTACTGAAGATCAACCCCGGCGCGATGCTGATGCCCTGCTGCAAGGCGCTTACGTGCAGGTCCTTGGTATTGACCCGCGCCGGCAGGCTGACCCAGAGAATAAAGCCGCCCTTGGGCCGGCTCATCTGTGTGCCTTCGGGAAAATACTGCTGTATCGCCAACTGGAAAGCACTGAGGTTCTTGCGGTACTCCTGCCGGATAAAACGCAGGTGGCGGTCATATCCGCCGTTCTCCAGATAAGCCGCCACCGCCATCTGCGTCACGCTGCAGGCCGAGTGGGTGCTGAAGGTCTGCAGGCGCTGGATTTCATCCTGGTACTTGCCGGCCACTATCCAGCCGATGCGCACCCCCGGCGAGAGGGTTTTCGAGAAGCTTGAGCAGTACACCACTCGGCCTTCGCGGTCATAGGACTTCAGGGCTTTGGTCGGCCCTTGCTCGAACATCAGCTCGCCGTAGATATCATCTTCGATGATCTGAATATCGTAATCACCGGCCAGGCGCAGCAACTGGCGCTGACGCTGCTCAGGGATGGTGCCGCCCAACGGGTTACTCAGCCGTGCGGTCAACACCAGCGCCTTGATCGGCCACTGGTTGGCCGCCAGTTGCAGGGCTTCCAGGCTGATGCCGGTGGTTGGGTCGCTGGGTATCTCGATGACTTTTAAACCGAGCAAATCAGCCAGTTGCAACAGCCCGTAATAGGTAGGCGATTCGGTGGCAATCAAGTCTCCCGGCTTGGTCAGCACGCGCAGACTCATCTGCAAGGCATCGACACAGCCGTGGGTGATCACCACCTCGCTCGGATCGACCACCACACCGGCGTCACGCATGCGGATCGCCACCTGACGGCGCAGCGGCTCGAAACCTGGGCTGAACATATAGCTGAAGGCACGCGCACTGTGAAAACGGGTGACCTTGGCCAACTGCTGGTGCAACGCGCGCACCGGGAGATAATCCACGTGCGGCACGGCGGCGCCCAAGGGGAACACACCTTCTCGGCGCGACTCGGCAAGCACCTGATTGATAATGCTGCTGCGCGTCACCAGCCCTGGGCGCTCGACCCGGGCGATATCAGGGGTGGGTGCAGTCAGGGCTGGCGTCTGGTGAACATAGAAACCAGATTGAGGCCGCGCGCGGATCAGGCCCTGATCCTCCAGGTTGGCGTAGGCCTGCAGCACAGTGGCATGGCTGACGCTCAACTGTGCGCTCATTTTGCGCACCGAGGGCACGCGCTCACCCGGCTGGTAAACGCCACGGCGAATATCCTCCGCCAGTTGCTGAGCAATGCGCTGATAAAGCAACAGACTGGTCATAACCACGTTCCTGCTTGACTGAACCGTAACAGTAAACCGGCTCATCGAAAGTGCACCGGTACAACCCACTCAATTGTGAGCGTTACAGTGCCTTCACGCCAGCGACTGTTACGGTTCACTTAACACTTATGCAGATTGTGCCAGTCGTATGAGCGGCAATAAAAAACCTGGCGAACCAGGTTTTTTAAAATCGGCAAAGACTCAACGTGCTGAGCCGAGACGACCTTGCTCGTCGGAGAAGACAATCTCAACCCGACGGTTCTGCGCCCGGCCCTTGGCCGATGCATTCTCAGTCACCGGAAAGCTCTCACCATGGCCCTGCACCTCGATGCGTTTGGCATCAACGCCCAAGTCGACCAGCGCATCCGCAATCGCTTGCGCACGCATACGTGACAGCTCGAGGTTTTCCTGAGCATCACCGCGGCTGTCGGTATAGCCCTCGATGCGTACGATACGGCGAGGGTTTAACTGCAGGAACTGCACCAGTTTAAGTACGGTGCGGTTGGCTGAAACGTTCAGATCACTCTGCCCCGCATCGAACAGCACATCGCCCAGGGTCATCACCAAGCCACGCTCGTTCTGGGTGGTAGCCAAGCTGATCATCTGTTCCTCAAGCCAGCTGCTCTGATCCTGGATACTCAACAACTTGGCTTCGCGCAGCGCCAACTGCAGGCGCTGACGCTCCAGCTCCAGCTTGACCGCGCGCTCCTGATTCAGATTGAGGGTGCTCTTCTGCCGCGCAATCGCGCTGTGCTGCTGGCTCAGATAGGCATAGTGCACCACATCAGCAGAGCTGCCCCAATAGCTCGACAACCGATCGGCTTTAGCCAGCGATTCACCGGCGCGGATCAGGTCCTTGGGCGCACTGCGTAGCACATCCGCATCTTCCCTAACCTGCTGGTAAGCCGCGCGGGCGGCCTCCAAGGCCTGGTCACTGGAACGCAGCGATGATGCGCAACCGCTCAATAGCAGCGCACTCACTGCAACACTTAAAGCAGCCTGAAAACGCTTCATTGCAAACCTCCCAACTGTTTACGCAGGCGGTTAATTGCGCTGTTCAGTGCTGCCAGCTGTTGCAGGCTTTTTTCATTCAGGTATTCAGCTTCGGCCAGGCGGGCGTCCAACTCTGCCTGTTCGGCATGCACCCGCGCCTGCTTGTAGTCTTCGTCCTGCATAGCGGCTTGCGCCAAAGCGAGCTTGTCTTCGGCGAGATGCAGCGCGGGCGATTGCTCTGCAGAGACCCCCAGTGCTGCCGCCTGGCCAAGTGCTTGTTCAGTCAAACGTACCTGCTCATGAGGGGCCGGGTCAGATACGCAGGCACTGAGCATAAGCGGCAGCAAGACCGCACAAATAAATCGATTGATCACGGAGTTTCCTACTGTTTGGCCTCAGTCGCGAGGGCGGGCTGTTGATCGGCCCAGCGTTGCAGGTTGCGTTGCAACAAGGCTTCAGGCAAATCGCTGGCAACCGCTTCAGTCATTTTCTTCGCTAGCATGCCGCGTAGCCAAGGGTCGTTACAGGACGAATTATGCGACAAGCTCAGGTACAGGCCCTCACTGGAGATTGGCGGATCAAGCACCAACAGCTCATCTTGAATGCCTAGGCGATCGGCCAGCGCCTGGCCTGGATATCGCTCGTACAAAACGTAATCGGTACGCCCCAGCAATAGCTTCTTGAAGGCCTGGTTCAAACTGGACACACCTTCCAGGGTAAGGTTGTTCTTGCTGTAGGCATCAAACTGTTGGCCAAAACTGTTATTGACCAAGGTACCACCCGTTCGCTCACGCAAATCTTCCCAGCCGGCATAAGGAAATTCAGCCCCACGGTGCACCCACACCACACTGGGCGTCAGGTAGAAGGCAGGGTGAACATAGTCCATCACCTCCAATCGCGGCAGTGTAAGGAAAGCACCGGCAAGCAAATCGACACGGCCTTTGCGAACCTCATCCTGCGCGCGCGACCACGGCCCGGTATAAATGACGTCCACCACTACGCCCAGCTCCTTGGCCAGGTGTTGCAGTAAATCAGCATTAGCGCCGATGAGCTTCTGCGGGTTCTGCGGATCGCGCCACAAATAGGGCGGGTACTCCGGATTACCAGTGGCCACCAAGCGCTCACACTTACCTGTGGCAAGGGCAAAACCCGGTATCAGCAGCACGCCGAGCAGCAGCAAAATCGATTTGTATAAACCACGCTCAAGCATTGGCGAAATCTCGACTTAACCTTTGGAGGGGTGTGGGCAGATGCAGACCGGAATGTATCGCATTCATGCTAGCTTAATACGCATTCATATTAATTTGCGATAAAGACCTTTAATGAAAAAACTTATCGTTAGCTTGATTCTCATGCTCATGACCGGCGCAGCTCTGCTCTATCTATCGCCAGCCACCTTGTTAGCCAGCATGCAGCTCATAGAGAGACAACGCGCAGAGCTGCATCTCAAGCAAATTAACGTTGGCGATCTTAGCATTCATTACTACGAAGGCGGTCCAAGCGCCGCACAAACCATCCTGATGGTTCACGGCTTCGCCGCCAATAAAGACAACTGGCTGCGCTTCGCACGCCACCTTACTCAGGATTACCGCGTCATAGCGCTCGACTTGCCAGGCTTTGGTGCGAGCAGCAAGCCAGCTGGCAGCTACGATGTCGGCACGCAGACTGAACGTCTGGCGGGCATCATCGACGCGCTGGGGCTGGATCAGTTGCACCTGATTGGCAACTCAATGGGTGGCCACATCAGCGCGCTTTACGCCTCGCGCTATCCAAACCGGGTAGCCTCACTGGCGTTACTCGATAACGCTGGCATCACCTCGCCGCACCCCAGCGAGCTGCGTCTGCGCCTACAGCGCGGCGAAGCCAATCCACTGGTAGTAAGAAGCCCCGAAGATTTTCAACGCTTACTGGCATTCATCTTTGTAAAGCCGCCCTACCTGCCGGAACCGCTCAAAGGTTATTTCGCCGAACAGGCTGCCAGCAACAGTAGCCATTACGATCAGGTCTTTGCCCACTTGGTCGACCGTTATGTTCCACTGGAGCCTGAGCTGAGAAAGATCCAGGCGCCAACGCTGATCATCTGGGGCGCCGAAGACCGCGTATTAGACGT
>JAWWDH010000033.1:0-14777 GCA_033720015.1 Pseudomonas sp. | reverse complement strand
TGAAGGCGGCGGCGAAACCCTCACCGCGATGCTCGGCGGTCACGTACAGGTCACCTCAAGCGGCCTGGGTGAAGTCACCCCGCAACTGGCAGCCAAGAAGGTACGTATCCTCGCGGTACTCGCCGATGAGCGCCTGCCGGGCAAACTGGCGGACATCCCGACCGCCAAGGAACAGGGCTACGACATCAGCTGGCCGGTTATCCGTGGCTTCTACATGGGCCCAGAGGTGACTGACGAGCAGTACAACTGGTGGAAGCAGCAATTCGACACCCTGCTGGCTAGCGAAGATTTCGCCACCCTGCGCGAACAGCGCGACCTGCTGCCGCTGGCGGTCACCGGTGATGAACTGAAAGCCTTGGTCTTCAAGCAAGTTGAAGAATACAAGGCGCTGGCCGGCGAGTTCGGCCTGGTTCAGTAACCCTGCTACGTAGGATGGGTTGAGCATCGCGATACCCATCCTACGATTTCACGCTCTGCCTCCGATTCTCGATTAGGTAATTGACCATGTACGTTCGCCTGTTCGCCGCGAGCTGGCTGTTTTTTTGCGCCGTGCTCGCCGTTATTGCCTGGGGCTTCCAGGCACCCTTCGCCTACGACCCGGTGGGTCCACGCGCCTATCCCTTGTTGTTGCTGGCGCTGATGGCTGCCGGCAGCCTGTGGCTGCTGCTCAAACCCGGCCTGCTTGAGCAACGGTTCAACCGCCACGCCGCCCTGCGCGCCACGCTGTGCGTGCTGACGCTGCTGGCTTACGCCCTGCTGTTTGAAACCCTTGGCTTTGTCATCAGCACCGCGCTGGCCGCCTTTGCCCTTGGCCTGCTGTTTACCGGCCGCACGATTCCTTGCGCCATCAGCGCCGTACTGATGGGCGCGCTGCTGTATGGCTTGTTTGACTACCTGCTGGATGTGCCGCTACCCCTCGGCCTGTTCGAAGCCTTTGTGGAGAGCTGAAAATGGAAACCCTGAATTTCTTGATGCAAGGTTTTGAGGTCGCCATGCGCCCGGAAAACCTGTTGATGGCGCTGTTCGGTGCGTTTGTCGGCACCATCGTCGGCATGCTCCCAGGCCTGGGCCCGATCAACGGCGTAGCGCTGCTGCTGCCACTGGCTTTCGCCCTGGGCCTGCCACCAGAAACCGCCTTGATCCTGCTGGCCGCCGTGTACCTTGGCTGTGAGTACGGCGGGCGTATTTCCGCCATTCTGCTCAATGTGCCGGGCGATGCTGCAGCGGTGATGACCACCCTCGACGGCTACCCGCTGGCGCGTCAGGGCAAAGCCGGGATAGCGCTGTCGCTGTCGGCGGTCAGCTCGTTTATCGGTAGCATCATCGCCACCTGCGGTGTGGTGCTGTTTGCGCCACTGCTGGCGAAATGGGCGGTGGCTTTTGGTCCTGCCGAATACTTTGTGCTGATGATTTTCGCCATCGCCTGCCTCGGCGGCATGGTCGGCGACAAACCGATGAAAACCCTGATGGCTGCTCTGATCGGCCTGGCCCTAGCCACCGTCGGTGTGGACTCGACCACCGGCGTATACCGCTTCACCTTCGGCAGCGTCAGCCTGTCCGACGGCATCCAGTTCGTGATCGTGGTGATCGGCTTCTTCAGCGTCAGTGAAGTGCTGTTGATGCTGGAAAAAACCCACAACGGCCAGAAGGCCGTGAAAGCCAGCGGTCGCCTGCTGTTCAACTTCAAAGAGTTTTGCTTCACCTTCTGGACCATGGTGCGCAGCGCCGTGGCCGGTTTCGTCATCGGCACCCTGCCCGGCGCAGGTGCGACCATCGCCAGCGCCATGACCTACATGAGCGAAAAGCGCATGGCAGGTGCCAACGGCAAGTTTGGTGAAGGTGACCTGCGCGGCCTCGCCGCTCCAGAGGCGGCCAACAATGCCTCGGCCTGCGGCTCGCTGATACCGATGCTGACCCTCGGCGTACCGGGCTCCGGCACCACCGCGGTGATGATCGGCGCACTAACGCTGTATAACATCACCCCTGGCCCGCTGTTGTTTGAACAGCAACCGGATGTGGTCTGGGGCCTGATCGCCTCGCTGTTTATCGGCAACGTGATTCTGCTGGTGATGAACATTCCCTTGGTCGGCCTGTTCTCGCGCATGCTCAGCGTGCCTAACTGGGTACTAGTACCGGCGATCACCGTGATCAGCATGGTCGGCGTCTACGCGGTGCACAGCACCACCTTCGACCTGGTATTGATGGTCGGCCTAGGCGTATTCGGCTACATCCTGCGCAAGCTGGATTTCCCGTTGTCGGCCTTGATCCTTGGCTTCGTCCTCGGTGAACTGATGGAAGACAACCTGCGCCGCGCCCTGTCGATCTCGGCAGGCGACCTGAACATCCTCTGGCACAGCCCGATCAGCCTGTGCCTGTGGGCCCTGACTGCATTGATGCTGGGCATGCCAGGGCTGCGCTGGTGGCGCGCCCGTCGTGCCGCGCAACTGGCCAGTGCCTAAGCACGCTGTGCTCACCGGCTGGCACGGTTGGTGGACCACCCCGCTGATCGGCTTGGCCGGCGGCACCTTGGCCAGCCTCATCGGCTGGCCTTTGCCGTGGATCATCGGCTCCCTGCTGGCGGTTATTGTGGCGCGCTGCAGTGGCTGGCTGGTCAGCGAAGTACCAGGCGGGCGCAAGACCGGTCAGTGGCTGGTCGCCAGCGCTATCGGCCTGCACTTCACCCAAGAAGTGTTCACTGAACTGCTCAGCCATTTCACCATCATTCTGCTTGGCGCACTGATCACCCTGCTGCTCAGCCTGATCGGCATCACCCTGCTGCGCCGCGCCGGCCTCGACCGCGCCACCGCATTTTTTGCCAGCATGCCGGGCGGCGCCAGTGAGATGGTCAACCTGGCCCAGCGGCACAACGCCGAAACCGCCAAGGTCGCTGCCGCGCACAGCCTGCGCCTGCTGCTGGTGGTGCTGCTGATCCCAGCAATTTTTACCTGGAGCATGCCTGCGGTTGCACCGCCGCTGCCGGCACCGGTGAACTGGCCGTGGCTGGCCGTGCTGTTGCCGGCTGGCGCGTTGCTGGCCTGGTTGTGGGGCCGTTTGGGCCAGCCCAACCCATGGATGCTCGGGCCGTTAACCGTGTGCGCGGTGGCCAGCGTCAGCTTCGACCTACACCTGGGCTTGCCCGATGGCCTGGGCCAGATCGGCCAGTGGCTGATCGGCTGCGCCCTGGGCTGCCACTTCGACCGCACGTTCTTTCGCAGCGCGCCGGGCTTTCTAGCGCGCATTCTACTATTCAGCCTGCTCGCCATGCTCGCTGCCGCTGGCTTGGGGCAAGGCTTAGGCTGGCTGGCCGGGGAAAACCAGCGTTCGCTGATGCTCGGCATGATGCCCGGCGGCATCACCGAGCTGTGTTTAACGGCCGAAGCCCTGCAACTGTCGGTGGCCGTGGTCACTGCGCTGCAGGTGTTGCGGCTGTTTCTGGTGATGTTTCTCGCCGAGCCGTTGTTCAGGCTCTGGCAACGCCACGGATCAACCCGTTAAAGACCACGTTTAGCCCGCCCTGTGCGGGCTGTTTTTTACCTGCAAAAAAGCACTTAAGCCTCAGGCAAACGCCAATTCACCGGGGGCAAATCATGCTGCTGGAGAAACTTATTACAGCGGCTGAAGTGGCCATTGCCGATAAAGCCGCGATGCGCCGACAGCGGCGACGGGTGCACGGATTTCAACACCAGGTGCTTGCTGACATCGATGAGCTTTTCCTTGCTCTGCGCATGCGCGCCCCAGAGCAGGAACACCAAGCGCTCCTGCTGCTGACTGACCACTTCAATCACCTTATCGGTAAAGGTTTGCCAGCCGATCTTGGCGTGGGAGCCGGCAATGCCATGCTCCACCGTCAGCGAGGTGTTAAGTAGCAGCACGCCCTGCTCGGCCCAATGCTGCAGGTTGCCGTGGCTGGCGATGTCGATATTCAGGTCGCGTTTGAGCTCTTTGTAGATGTTGAGCAGCGACGGCGGCGTCTTCACGCCCGCCTGCACCGAGAAGCACAGGCCATGGGCCTGACCCGGGCCGTGATAAGGGTCCTGGCCGATCACCACCACCTTAACCTCGGCCAAGGGCGTGGAGTTCAATGCGTTGAAGATCAGCGCACCCGGCGGATAAATCTCCTTGCCCGCTGCCTTCTCCGCCCGCAGAAAGTCGCCCAACTGACGCATATAGGGCTTGTCGAACTCCTCGCGCAGCGCGTGTTTCCAGCCGGCTTCGAGTTTGACGTTATCTGCAGCGCTCATGCCTATGTCCTGCCTGTACCAACGGAGACGGCACGCTAAGGAAGGCGCCTATGCAAGTCAAGGCGAGCGGTTGAAACAGGCGCTGAAAAAGCCCGGCGCCGTAGGATGGGTTGAGCACAGCGATACCCATCCTACGAGCTATAGCCAGTACTTCGGATAACTGCCGCGACTGCGTGCGTTGTTCACGCACCAGGCGACTGCGACCACCACCAGCGAGCCGACCAACACCGGGGTGAACAGGAAGCCGAACGACGCCCCCGAGGCGATTACCACCAGCGGATTGGCTCCTGCCGGCGCATGCAGGGTGCGGGTCTGCTGCATGGCCGCCAGCGCCAGACCCACGGCCAACGCGCACGACCACCAGGAATTGCCGAGGGTGTGCAGCACCACCAGACCGATCAGCGTAGACACCAGGTGGCCGCCGACGATGTTGCGCGGCTGGGCCAGCGGCGAGTCGGGCAACCCGAAGGCCAGCACGCAGCTGGCACCGAAAGAGGCCATCAACCAAGGCGTTCCGGAGGCCAGGCTGAGCCAGCCGGTTAGGGCGATGGCGATGGCCGTGCCGGCGAACGACATCATGGTGAACTGCAGCGAAGGGGCTGGCGGGGCGCTCGACTTGAGCAGGCTGGCAATGTTCATGGCGGGATTCCATAGAGATGAGACGAGACGATACCGATCGGTTTACCTCAAAGTCAACTGATCGGTATACAATCACCAAACCACCGCGAGGCCTAAACATGAGCACATCCGACATCATCACCGAGGCGGCGCTGCGCCTGTTCTACCGCCAGGGCTTCCACGCCTCCGGGGTGGAGCAACTGAGCCAGGTGGCCGGCGTCACCAAGAAGACCCTCTACCGGCACTTCCCTAGCAAGGAGCATCTGATCGAAGCGGCTCTGCGGCTGCGCGACACGGAGTTCATGGTGAACATGAAAGCGGCGATGGAGCCGGCCACCGACGCGCAGCGGCCGCAGACCTACATCGACTTCATCGCCGCTTGGGCGCGCGAGCCGGACTTCCATGGCTGCACCTTCATCAACGCCGCAGCCGAGTACGCTGAGGCGGGCGAACCACCACATGTGCTGGCTAGGCAGCATAAAGAGCAGGTTATCGCCTATCTGGAAGAGGTCAGCACTCGCGCCGGATTCCGCCTGCCACAGCAGGTTGCGCGGCAACTTTTTCTGATCGGAGAGGGGTTGATCGTCGCCTGCCAGGTCGGGGGAGCGTCACAGGAGATGATCGATTCGGCGCGGGAGATGGTGGGGTTGCTGGCTGGTGCGCAGGGTGGTGCGGTAGGGTAGATAGCTCGAGCGCGTAGGGTGGGTATCGCTGCGCTCAAACCACCCTACCGCGAGTGTCTCACCGTCTTCCCCTGACACTTTCTAACTCAGCCCTGATGCAGCGCGCGGTAGTGGCTGGGCGCCATGCCCACGACTTTGCGGAACAGCCGCGAGAAGTAATACACATCGTCATAACCCAGCTGCTCGGCGACCTGGCGGATGCTCTGCTCGCCTTCATCGAGCACGCGACAGGCGTGGGCCATTTTTAGCTGGATAAACTCCTGAATCGGCGCATGCCCGGTCAGCGCACGGTAGGTCTTGGCGAAGTGAAAGCGCGACAGCTTGAACTGCGCGGCCAGCTCATCGAGGTTTAGCGAGCCATGCAGATGCGCGCGCATGACCGCCTGTACGGCGTCCACATCCAGCACCCGTCCGGATTTCAGGGTGGTGCGTGCCGGCAGCACTGCCAGCGAGGTCAGCAGCACCTGCAACTGGTGCGCCGCATGGATGAAATGCGCCAGGTTCAAGCCTTGCTTACGCAAATTCAGCAGCGCGTCGAACTCCGCCAGCAGCCGTGGCTGCACGCCAATGCGCCACAGCGGCCCACTGCCCAACGGCTTGAGAAAGTCCGCCACCAGCTCACCGTCAAAATGCACCCAGTACAGGGTCCAGGGCTTTTGTGCGTCTGCGCCATAGGTGTGGGCAACGCCTTTTGGCAGCACTAACAGGTCGCCGCCACTGACAGCTAATCGTCCATCAGGCGTATCCAGCCAGCCCTGCCCGGCACGGCAATAGATCAACAGATGATCGTCCGGCAGTGGGCGGTGCATACGGTGCCCCTGCGCCTGCGGATAAAACCCCAGCGCCAACGGATAGCAGCCTTGTGCCAGGGGATTTTTGGCCAGTAAGCGGCGCAGCCGCGGGGGCGTGATAAAGCGCACGCCATTGGCTGGCAGTGGCCAGTTGGAGGTATCGACATAGGCTGGCATTCGGCTATCCGCACACACTTCAATCACAAGATAGTCCATCCAGCAGCCAAGATCGTCAATCCACAAAGCGGCTCATGGCGGCTATAACAGGATAAAACAACAATCGAGCCCAACAGAGACTCACCCGGAGGAGCGATGGCCAAGGCAATCCCACAGTTGATCGACGGTGAATGGCGCGAAAGCCGCGCCCGCGAATTTATCGAAGTCACCGACCCGGCGACGCAGGACGTTCTGGCGCTGGTGCCCAAGGCTACTGCCGAAGAAATCGAAGCGGCGATTGCCAGTGCCAAGGCCGCCTTCCTCACTTGGCGTGAAGTGCCGGTCTCCGACCGTGCACGGGTGATGCTGCGTTACCAGCACCTGCTCAAGGAGCATCACGACGAGCTGGCGGAAATCCTTGCTGGCGAAACCGGCAAGACCCTGGCCGACGCCAAGGGCGATGTCTGGCGCGGCATTGAGGTGGTCGAGCAGGCCTGCAACATCGCCAGCCTGATGATGGGCGAGACCATGGAAAACGTGGCGCGCGACATCGACACCTCAAGCTGGATTCAGCCGCTGGGCGTGTGCGTGGGCGTCACCCCCTTCAACTTCCCGGCGATGATTCCGCTGTGGATGTTCCCGCTGGCCATTGCCGCCGGTAACACCTTTATCCTCAAGCCGTCCGAGCAGGACCCGCTGACGCCTAATCGTCTGGCAGAGCTGTTTATCGAAGCCGGCGCGCCCAAGGGCGTGCTGCAGGTGCTGCACGGCGCCCGCGAGGTGGTCGACAGCCTGCTGACTCACCCGGATATACGCGCCATTTCCTTCGTCGGCTCGGTGCCGGTCGGCCAACACATCTACCGCACCGGCACCGCGCACTTGAAGCGCGTACAGGCGTTTGCCGGGGCCAAGAACCACATGGTGATCATGCCCGACGCCAACAAGCAGCAGGTACTGAGCAACCTGGTCGGGGCCAGCTGCGGTGCAGCCGGGCAACGCTGCATGGCGATCAGCGTGGCGGTGTTCGTCGGCGACTCGAAGCAGTGGATTGATGAGTTGCAGGCGCAGATGGCCGATCTGCAACCCGGTTACTGGACCGATGGCCATGCGGCGTTTGGCCCGTTAATCAGCCAGCAAGCCAAGCAACGGGTAATTCGCCTGATTGCCGAAGGCAAAGCCGAGGGCGCTGAATGCCTGCTCGATGGTTCGCATTGCACGGTCGAGGGTTACCCCAATGGCAACTGGGTCGGCCCGACGCTGTTTCGCGGCGTGACCAGCAAGATGAGCCTATACCGCGAAGAAATCTTCGGCCCGGTGCTGGTGTGCATGGAGGTCGATACGCTGGAGGAAGCCATCGAACTGGTCAACGCCAGCCCTTACGGTAACGGCACCTCAATCTTTACCCGCTCCGGCGGCGCGGCGCGGCATTATCAACACGCGGTGGAAGTCGGCCAGGTGGGCATCAACGTGCCCGTGCCCGTGCCGCTGCCGTTCTTCTCCTTTACCGGCTGGAAAGGTTCGTTCTATGGCGACCTGCACGCCTATGGTAAACAAGGGGTGCGCTTCTTTACCGAAACCAAAACAGTCACCAGCCGCTGGTTTGATGACGATGCTCTGGTCAGCGCAGCGAACATGACCATTCAGCTTAAATAACCTAACACCAGGCCGGTCACGAGCCGGCCAGGCTTTACTTGTCGGGAACACCCTTCCCGTAAGGATGTGTAATGGATTTCGAACTGACTGAAGAACAACGCCTGCTGGTCGACAGCGCCCGCCAGTTTGCCAACCGTGAACTGGCCCCGCATGCTGCCGACTGGGACCGCGACCACCACTTCCCGCTTGATGTGATTAAGCGCGCCGCCGAACAGGGCTACCTGGCGTTGTATCTAAAAGAAGACGACGGCGGCCTCGGCCTTTCCAGACTGTCCGCCTCGCTGATTTTCGAGCAACTGTCGGCCGGTTGCATCGCCACCACAGCGTTCCTGACCATCCACAATATGGCTTCGTGGATGCTCGCCTCCTTCGCCGATCAGGCGCTGAAAGATGCCTGGCTACCGCGCCTGGTCAGCGGCGAACTGCTCGCCTCCTACTGCCTGACCGAACCGGATGCCGGCTCCGACGCCGCCCACCTGCGCACCCGCGCCAAGCGTGATGGCGACGATTATGTGCTGGACGGCAGTAAGTGCTTTATCTCCGGCGCAGGCAGTACCGATGTGCTGATCGTGATGGCACGCACCGGCGAAGACAGCGGCGCTAAAGGCGTGTCCTGCTTCCTGGTGCCAGCCGACGCCGAGGGCGTGAAGTACGGCCGTAACGAACTGAAGATGGGCTGGCGCGCGCAGCCGACGCGCACCATCACCTTTGAAGGCGTGCGTATACCGGCCGGTAACCGCATCGGCCCGGAAGGCCAAGGCTTCGTTTATGCGATGAAGGGGCTGGATGGCGGGCGCATCAATATCGCCAGCTGCTCGCTGGGCGCTGCACAAGCGGCGCTGGAGCAATCGCTGCGCTACGTCGAAGAGCGCAAACAGTTCGGCAAGCCGCTGAGTGACTTCCAATCCTTGCAGTTCAAACTGGCTGACATGCTCACCGACCTCACCGCCAGCCGGCAGATGGTGCGGTTGGCCGCGCACAAGCTGGACCATGGCCACAGCGAAGCCAGCCTGTATTGCGCCATGGCCAAGCGCTTTGCCACCGACCACTGCTTCACCCTATGCAACGAGGCGCTGCAACTGCACGGCGGTTACGGCTACCTGAACGACTACCCGCTGGAGCGCTGGGTGCGCGACAGCCGCGTGCACCAGATACTCGAAGGCACCAACGAAATCATGCGGGTGATCATCGCCCGCCGCCTGCTGGATCAGGGCGGCATGCTGGATCGCTTGCTGTAAGAACCTGCATAGTATTTGCTGCGCCTCGGCCCTGCTGCGTTAAAAACAGGCTCGGAAAGCCGCTTGCGGCTAACGTACTTTAGTGCGACCCCGAAGGGGCGAGCGGAGCGAGTAATGCTCATGTACAAAAGTACACTCCGCTTCCTCGCCTATTTTTGCCTTGCATGGCTCTAGCTCGCTAAATCCTAAACAGGTCCTAAACCATTGTAGAAACGAGGACGCCCATGAGCACTGCCATAGAACCCTATAACCCTGGCGTGTTTGATCTGACCCATAAGATCACCGTGGAAAAGCACGGCCACACGGCACTGATCACCATCAACAACCCGCCCGCCAACACCTGGGACCGCGAGTCGCTGATCGGCCTCAAGCAACTGGTGGAGCACCTCAACCGCGACGATGACATTTATGCCTTGGTGATTACCGGCCAAGGCGGCAAGTTCTTCAGCGCCGGTGCCGACCTCAAGCTGTTTGCCGATGGTGATAAAGCCCGCGCCCGGGAAATGGCCCGACGCTTCGGTGAAGCCTTCGAAGCCCTGCGCGATTTCCGTGGCGTATCGATTGCCGCCCTCAACGGCTACGCCATGGGCGGCGGCCTGGAGTGCGCCCTGGCCTGCGACATCCGCATCGCCGAACGCCAGGCGCAAATGGCCCTGCCAGAAGCCACAGTCGGCCTGCTGCCTTGCGCCGGCGGCACGCAAAACCTCAGCTGGCTAATCGGCGAAGGCTGGGCCAAACGGATGATTCTCTGCGGCGAGCGCCTCGATGCCGAGACCGCCCTGCGCATTGGTTTGGTCGAACAAGTGGTCGACAGCGGTGAAGCCCGCGGCCATGCCCTGCTGCTGGCCGCCAAGGTCGCGCGGCAAAGCCCGGTGGCCGTGCGCACCATCAAGCCACTGATCCAGGGCGCACGTGAGCGCAGCCCGAATACCTGGCTGGCGGAAGAACGGGAGCGCTTTGTCGACCTGTTCGACGCCGACGACACCCGCGAGGGAGTCAACGCCTTCCTCGAGAAACGCGAGCCGCAGTGGCGCAATAAATAAATCGTCCGTGGGAGTGGCTTTAGCCGAGATTGCAGCCTCTTGTGGCTAAAGCCGCTCCCACAAAACCTATAAAGCCGGCGGAGCTGAACAAGCCGCCTGAGCATCAGGAACACGATGATGAACGTGCAATTTGAAGAGCGCCCCGCGCAACACGGCTACCGCATCGGTATCGCCAGCCTGGATGCCGAAAAGAGCCTGAATGCCCTCTCCCTGCCAATGATCGAAGCGCTGGATGCCAAGCTCAAGGCTTGGGCCGAAGACCCGGGCATTGCCTGCGTCATGCTGCGCGGCAATGGTCCGAAAGCTTTCTGCGCCGGTGGCGATGTGGTGCAACTGGTGCACCAGTGCCGTGAACATCCAGGCGAAATCCCGCCCTTGGCCCGGCGTTTCTTCGCCGATGAATACCGCCTCGACCACCGCATCCACACCTATCCCAAGCCACTTATCTGCTGGGCCCACGGCCATGTGCTGGGTGGTGGCATGGGCCTGATGCAGGGCGCCGGTATTCGCATCGTCACCCCAACCAGCCGCCTGGGCATGCCGGAAGTAAACATCGGCCTGTACCCGGATGTCGGCGGCAGCTGGTTCCTCGCCCGCCTCCCCGGCAAGCTCGGCCTGTTCCTCGGCCTCACCGCCAGCAGCATCAACGCCCGCGACGCGCTGGATCTGGACCTCGCCGACCGCGTGCTACTCGACAGCCAGCAGGACGATCTGCTCGATGGCCTGGCGCAACTCAACTGGCAAGAACAGAGCGCACAACAGCTGCACAGCCTGCTCAAAGCACTGGAGGATCAGGCTCAGGGAGAATTGCCAGAAGCGCAGTGGCTACCGCGTCGTGCACGCCTCGACGAACTGCTCGACAGCGCCGATCTGCCGCATGCCTGGCACGCGATCAGCGCTCTGCAAGACGATAGCGACCCACTGCTGGCCCGCGCTGCCAAGACTCTGGCTGGCGGCTGCCCGCTGACCGGGCACCTGGTGTGGGAGCAAATCAGGCGGGCCAAACAGCTGTCTCTGGCCGAGGTGTTCCGCATGGAATACGCCATGAGCCTGAACTGCTGCCGTCACCCGGAATTTCCCGAGGGTGTGCGCTCACGCCTGATCGACAAGGACCACGCGCCACAGTGGCACTGGCCGGATGTGGCAAACATCCCCGACGCAGTGATCGAAGCACACTTCGCGCCGGCCTGGGACGGTGAACACCCCCTGGCGGATCTATAAACCCGATTGACCAGCAGCGGCCTGGCTCGCTGCTACACATCCCCTCAGGCAAGGAGAACAACAATGAACAAAATTGCCTTTATCGGCCTCGGCCACATGGGCCTACCCATGGCGCGCAACCTGCTCAAGGCCGGCTTCAACCTCAGCGTCTTCGACCTGGTGCAGACCGCCATGGACGAACTGGCCATGGAAGGTGCACAGCCTGCCAGCAGCGCACTAGATGCCGTACAGGGCGCCAACGTGGTGGTGAGCATGCTGCCCGCCAGCCGCCATGTCGAAGGCCTCTACCTGGGTGATAACGGCCTGTTGGCGGCACTCAAGCCCGGCAGCCTGGTACTGGAGTGCTCAACCATCGCCCCGGAATCCGCGCGCAAGGTGCATCAGGCAGCCCACGAGCACGGTATTGAACTGCTCGATGCACCAGTGTCCGGCGGCACGGCCGGCGCAGCAGCCGGCACCCTGACCTTTATGATTGGCGGTGCAGCAACAACCCTGGAAAAATCCCGCACAATCTTCGAAGCCATGGGCAAGAACATCTTCCACGCCGGCCCCGCCGGTGCCGGCCAAGTGGCCAAGGTGTGCAACAACCAGGTACTGGCAGTGCAGATGATCGCCACCGCCGAAGCCATGGCCATGGGCGTGGCCAACGGCCTGGAACCGGCGGTGCTGGCCGAGATCATGCGGCAGAGCTCAGGCGGCAACTGGACCCTGGAGAAGTACAACCCCTGGCCCGGCGTGATGGAAAACGCCCCGGCGTCCAAAGGCTATAGCGGCGGTTTTATGGCCGAGCTGATGGCCAAAGACCTCGGCCTCGCCCAGGAAGCCGCCCAGGCCAGCGGCAGCAGCACACCAATGGGTGCGCTGGCCCTGCAGCTGTATCGCCTGCTGCTAAAGCAAGGCAAAGGCAAGCAGGACTTCTCGGTGGTGCAGCAACTGTTTGTCGAATAGCCGTGAGGCCAATCCCCCGACAGCAAAAAGCCGCAACAAACGGCGGCTTTTTTGGCATCTAGCTGGACAACGACAATACTCCGATCAACCTCAAGCCTGACAGGCAGAGCCAAGGTGATCTGGTCAACTCGTTATCACTGACGCAGATCCAGTCATCAAAGTCGACCACTGCTGATGGCCATAACCCCGCTACCATAAAGAGGCGGGGTTGTTTATTCCGGGCGGCTAACCAGGCAAGGAGTGGTCGATGTTGTATGTGAAGCGGGATACTTGGGGCAATTTGCAGCAGGTGGAGGCAGCGCCTTTCGAAGACATGGATGGCGAGCTAATGGCGGACAGCCAGGAAGCTCAAGCTTGGTATGCCAACCAGACGGCTGAAAGCAGCCTGCTGCAACTGGAACAGAGTGACCTGGACATGATCCGGGTATTGGAAGATTTGATTACCGTGCTAATCCGCAAGGGTGTGGTGCGCATCACCGACCTGCCAGAAGCGGCGCAGAGCAAGCTGGTCGGCCGTAGCAAGGCACGGGATGCTTTAGGCGGTTTGCATCGGCTAATTAATGATGATGAATCGGAGTTGATTTGACCCCAGCCGGCGAGCTTAGCGCCAGGGTTTGATTCACCGCCCCTGCCCACCGTACCGGATTACACCGCGAGCCTTTGAGCAGCACGCTGGGGGATACAGCGCTGCTCGAACAATGACATCCCCCTGCTACCAAGCCAACCGCAGAACACGGGCTCGATTGCAGTTCTACAACGCCGGCCTTCGCAGGCTAAACCGACACAGATTTAGCGGCGCCGCTCCCAGCCGCGCTTTTCATCGCGTCGATCATCACCGCGGCGCTCTTCATCACGCTGCACATCTTGGCGCTGTTGGCGTGACTTTTTATGGCTGCGCGAATAGTCGCGATCCCGACTGCCATCCCAACCAGCGCGTGGTGGCGTTACGCGATAATCATGCTGCTTCTGGTACCGATGCGCCTGGTAATGGCGCGACTGCGGGGCCGGTGCGTAGTGCCGTGGCGGTTGACGATGATCCTCGTAATACCTCCCGTCATGGCGGTAAGCCCTGTAACGCTGCGGCTGCGGCACCACGTAAACCGGATAGCGTTGCACCTGGTAATAGGTGTTTGAATGCCCACGGTCATAACCGCGATGGCTGTAACCGCTGCCGCCACCGTAGACCGCACAACCGCTTAAAGATACCAACAACATCGCCACGAGCATGGCTCTATAAGACATAGCGGCCTCCGTCCACCGCAGTGCGACAGCGACCGTTGTCGCTACCAGGGATTGCTCCCAATCAATCTGACAGCGGCACAGGCACTTTAGTGCGCTGATGGGGAGTGAGCATCCGACCAATTGCTCTCTGCACATTTATTGTGTCTATAGCCCTGAAACAGCTCTGCGGTACCCCTGAAGCCAGTCCGGCGTTACACCGTGACAAACAACACACTCAAATAACGCGAGTGGTCCTGAAAGCCACGCCAAGGCAGCGTTACCTGATGCCCTAACAGTACAGTGAGCTGCACTATACCCAGCAGTTCAGGCGAAATTTTAGCCAGCACCTGTTTCAGTGATGTAACACATCGCAGGCTGAATATCACATCTAACAACGGCATTCGCTGGTAACCCTATGTTTTAAAAGGGTTATAACCTAAAACCCAAGTGTCATCCGCTTTACACATGCGCTATTAAGCAAGCTAAAAAATTAACCATCTAATTGATATTAAAGGAAATTAAATTAGTGGCATGTTCCCTGCGATGGGTAAAGAACTTCGCAGAGGGACATAAGAATGAACAAGTACTCTGGAAAAATCACATGGCTACTCAGCACCACACTGGCGGTGTTGCTGAGCAATCCAGTACACGCAGATAACGGCTTGATCGTCCTCACTCGCGAGGTTCAACCGCGTGCCGCCACTCGCCAAGAACTGGCTCCTGACCCCCGCCCACTGACTGTCCAAGCGGGCCTGCCACGCAACGCTGGCGCCGAGCTTGATGACAGCGACTTTGCCCATGTCAACACAGGCCTGTCTATATCCAAAAGCGCGCTGATGAGACAGACCAACAGCCTCTCCGCCACCAACAGCATGGCTCAGTCAGGCGGCAATGGTATGTCAGGGCTCGGTGCTGCCATAGGCGGTGAAAGCGCCGGCAGCGCACCCGGCGGCGTCTGCGGCCG